>NZ_AUCT01000008.1 GCF_000429905.1 Desulfatibacillum aliphaticivorans DSM 15576
GACCGTGTCATATCCCCGTTTTTTGACAATGCCGCTGCGTCTCAGGAGCGACCGGAATTTCAGTTCCCTGAATGCTGAATTGATTTCAGAATCCATGGAAATGCTGGTGTTTTGAATTTGTTTTTGCATTGAGAGGGAAAATGTTTTACTTGTATTCATAGCGGCTCTTTCTTGTGTGTTATTAGGTGTTTGGCGATGTCTAATATTACACAATTAAGGCCGCTTTTCAAGTATTTTTTATATTATTTCAAATGGTTATATCTGTCCCCCTCCCATATTTCTTGTGCGAAACTTGAGTTTTAAGTCTAATGGCGCGAATGTTTCGGCATGCGCATTCATTTACAGATGCACCTCATTCACGGGGCTTTCGCCCCAAAAAGGAGGGTAACGCAAGGCATTATTTTCCAACCAACTCTTTATAGGGGCGGGAATTGCCTGATCGCCCGAAAACCAACGCGTCTTCAGGCTGTTACGCGGCTCTTGCCCTGATAATGTCTCACCACAATCCTCATACTCCAAGAAAAGGAGGCAGTCGCATGATTTACGATTCCAAACCCTGGCTAAAATCTTATGACTCCGGCATTGCTGAAAACCTGGAAATTCCCCAAACCCCCTTAAAGGATTATCTGGTCAAATCCTGTTTTGAGTATCCTGACCGGGCGGCGGCGAATTACATGGGAACGACCATGACCTATAAGGATCTGCTGGAGAAATCGGGAAGATTAGCCACGGCCCTCAACCAGGCGGGATACGGCAAAGGCGACGTAGTAGCCGTGTGCCTGCCCAACACGCCCCAGTACATGATCTCCATTGTTGGAGCCCTGCGCGCTGGATGCGCGGTTTCCGGCCTGGCGCCCTTGCTCATGCCTGATGAAATGGCCTATCAGTTGAACGATTGCGGCGCCAAAGCCCTGGTTATTCTGGACATGTTGTTCGACGCCAAACTGGCGCCGGTTGCGGACAAGGTCCCCAACCTGCAAAAAGTGCTGGTCACCGGCGTGTTCGATCCCATCCCCGGAACCACGGATTTCCCCAAAGGCTCGCCCATCAGCGGCAAGCAGGTGAGCAGCTTTTTTGAAGTGATCAATGAAACCCCGGACAATCCGCCCGAGGTTACGCTTGAAATGGGCGATCCGTGCTTTTTGCAATACACCGGCGGCACCACCGGGCCTCCCAAGGGCGCCGTATTGACCCATGGCGCCATGTTCAGCAACGTGTACCAGTTTGAAAAATGGCTGCACGTAAATCACGGCGAAGAGGTCTGGGTCTCGGGCTTCCCCATGTTCCATCAGGCCGGCCTGTATGTGAGCGTTTGCTGCATGGCTTACGGCGGAACCCAATGCCTGATCCCGGATCCCCGCAACACGGATCATATTATCGGGGAGATTGAAAAATATAAGCCCACCCTGCTTGTCAACGTGCCCTCTTTGTACATGATGCTCATGGCCAACGAAAAATTCAAAGATCTGGACTTCTCTACGGTCAGGGGCTGCATGTCAGGCGCGGCGCCCTTCCCCGTGGATGCGGCCAACCAACTGGAAGGCATCGTAGGCAAAAACAAGATGGTCGAAGTATGGGGCATGACCGAAACCAGCCCGCTCATCACGGTCAACCCGGTGAAAAACCCGGCCAAAATCGGCTCCGTAGGCCTGCCTTTGCCTAACACCAAATTCCGCATTGTGGATCTGGCCGACGGATGGACCGAAGTTCCCATGGGCGAGGAAGGCGAACTCATCTGCAGCGGCCCCCAGGTTATGCAGGGATACCTGAACAAACCCACGGAAACCACCAACGCCTTGCGGGAGCATGAGGGCGATCTCTGGATGCATACCGGCGACGTAGGCCGCATGGACGACGACGGATTCGTTTACGTGGTTGACCGTGCCAAAGACATGATCATTGTCGGCGGGTTCAAGGTGTTTTCCTCGGAAGTGGAAGACAAGCTGTATCAGCATCCGGCCATTGAAATGTGCGCCCTTGTCGGCCTGCCCAATCCTGAAAGGCCGGACAGCGAAATCGTCAAGCTCTTCGTCCAGAAAAGTGCGGAGTACGCGGATACGCCTGACGAAAAGGTCCAGGAAGAAATCGCAGCATTCGCCAAGGAAAAACTGGCGCCTTACAAGGTTCCCAAGGTGTATGAATTTGTTGAAGCCATCCCGCTGACCAGCGTGGGTAAGGTCAACAAGAAGATTTTGCGCGTGTAGTCCCCCCTGCATCCAGGCGCGCAGCGGGAGGGAAAATAGGTTCCCTCCCGCATTTTTTTTGGGAGCCGGGGTTATCTGTTGTCTTTATAATGCCTGTGCAGGTCTTCCGGCTTGGCGCCGAATTGATAGCGAAGCATGAGGGAGTAATTTCCCAACGTCCTGCGAAGATGCCCGTCCTGCCGCCACCTTCGGGCCGACGACCGAACCCGGGCGCGGCTCAGTTTGAACCCGCCTATCCGCAATAGCTTTTTAACCAGGTCCACCTCTTCCATCAAAGGAATGTCGGCAAATCCTCCGGCCCGCCAATAGGCCTCTTTCCTGACGAAAATCGCCTGATCTCCGTAGGGCATGTCAAACAGTCTGGTTCTTAAATTGGCGCCAAAGCAAATAAGATCCATGGCCGGGCCGGAGTCATCGGTCCCCAATGAAAAGGCGCCAAAAGCGATATCCGGGTTTTGCAACATGCGGGAAATCTCCTGGTCGAAACCGGCGGGAGGAAGGGTGTCGGCGTGGAGAAAAAGCAGTACGTCCCCGGTTGCATGGCGCGCCCCCGAAGATTGCTGACGGCCCCGCCCAGGCGGAGAGCCTAAAATCAGGTCCGCCAATCCGCTTGCTCTGGCAACAGTCTGATCTTGGCTGCCGCCGTCCACCACAATAATTTCATGGGCGCCGGGCCGGCAGGCCTGCAAGACTTTGCGGATATTCTTTTCTTCGTTCAAGCACGGAATGATGACGGAGATTTTCACAAGGGCTAATCCAAAATCTGCGGATGGGTGCGCCGCAATTCTTCCAATTTGTGCAATGTCTCCCCGGCTGCCGCCTCTCCTCGGGAAAGTCTTTGGAGTAAGATTTTCAGGTCCTCAAGGTCGTCCACATCTTTCCAGGGTGTGGTCAGGCCGCAGGGGATGCGGCTTTGCTGCAGAACATCCAGGGTTTGCGCCAGGACCTTGCTGGTTCCCCATTCAGGGCCGGAAAAGATGGAGGGAAAAAAGCCTTTCTTGGTGAATCCCACCAGAAAATAACCGCCGTCCTCCGAAGGCCCCAACACGCAGGCGTTTTCCTCCAGAAGTTTCTCCGCTTCCTGGATGATATCCATGGGCAAATCCGGGATGTCGCTGCCCATGAGCAAGGCCTTATCATAGCCCTGGCTGAAAATCTCCTCAAAGGCGTTTTGCATTCTCTCTCCCAGGGAGGCCCCTTTCTGGGGATGCAAGGGATAAGGAGTTTTCATTTGCGGCGGTTCTTCCGGAGGCCAAAAAAAAACGTGTATCTCCCCGCCTGTACGCTCCAGCATGGACAGCATGTCCTGGACGAAAGAGGCGTAAAGGTCGCAAGCGGCTTCATCGCCTATCCCGGCGGCCAGGCGGGTTTTCACCTTGCCCGGGACAGGATTGCGCATAAAAAAAATCAGGGCGCAGGGGGATTCCATATGCTACTCATCCAAAGAATCCAGGGAGCATGCCCGCCCCTTGAGGTTAAAGAAGAATTTCAGAGTCTTTTTCACTTTTTCGGAATAGAGTTTGGGCGCGAACACGTTACCGGCGGCTCTTTTGCTGATCTCAGCCAGGGTCGGGTACGGATGGATGGCGCCCGCCACGGTGGAGAGCTTGACCTTGCCGTTCATGATCCCCACCCACTGGTTGATGATGTTTCCCGCCTCCGGCCCTACGACCTGGACTCCAATAGGCTTTTCCTTTTCGTCCAGAACCAGTTTAAAGCAGCCTTTAGACTGGCCTTCGGCCAAAGCCCGGTCATTGCCGGAAAACTCTTCGATAATCACCTTAGGCTCAATGCCCGCTGCCCTGGCCCGTTTTTCGTTCATGCCGATGGATCCGATTTCCGGGTCCGTGTATGTGCACCAGGGGACCCAGGTGTAGTCCGCCTTTCGGGGCAAATGCAAAATGGCGTTGGACAGGGCTATGCCCCCTTCGTAACCGGCCACGTGGGTGAATTGCAGGCCGCCGTTGCAATCGCCCACTGCGTAAATGTGCTTGTGCTTGGTCCGGCAGCGCTTGTCCACGGGCATCCCCCGGGGGGAATGTTTGATGGCCAAAGCGTCCAGGTTCAGGCCCTCCACATTGGCCTTGCGGCCTAAGGCGACCAGAATATCCTTGGCTTCAATGGTTTCGGACCGGCCGTCTTCCGTTTGAATGACCAGTTGCCTGCCGCTTCCCAGGTCCTTAACTTCCTGGGCCGTGCAACCAAGCCGAAAAGCCACGCCCTCCTTTTCCAGAACCTCCTGGACAATGGCGGCCATGTCCGCGTCTTCCGGCCCTAAAATCTGGGTGTTTCGCTCCACCACCGTAACCTGGCAGCCCAGGCGGGCGAAAGCCTGGCTCATTTCAATGCCTATGGGGCCGCCGCCCAAAACGATCATGGACTCCGGAAGCTCCTGGAGGAAAAAAATGTCTCGATTGGTTAAGTGCGGGCATTGATCCAGGCCCGGTATGGGCGGAATCATGGCTGACGACCCAGTGGCGATCACCCAATGATCGGCCGTAATTTTCTTTCCATCCAGGTCAATGGTGTGTTCATCCGAAAAAAAAGGCTCCCCGAACAGCACCTTGGCGCCCAGGGAGCAAAAGCGCTCTTCGGAATCGTGCCTTTGGATGGTTTGAATCACCCCGGCGATGCGCGCCGCGATTTGGGAAAAATCCACGGGCGGCAAATCCACGGCGGGCAGGCCGAAGTCCTGGGCGATCTTCATGTAATGATAGACTTTGGCCGATTTGATCAGGGTCTTGGAAGGCACGCACCCAAAATGGAGGCAGTCGCCGCCCAGCAGGGGCTCCTTTTCAACCAGCAAAGTCTTGGCGCCCAATTGGGCCGCGCCCGAGGCCGCTGTCAGCCCTCCCGCGCCGCCGCCGATAATGCCGATGTCGTAATCTGCCATGCTGCTATTTCCCTTCGCCGGAATCGGCGCCCGGAGGCGTTAGGCCTGCACGCCTGCGGTAGAGTTCCAGCAGTTTTTTTACGGTGATGGGGAAAACGCCTAAAATGATGAACGAAACAATCAGGCTGGGAGACAAAATGCCGGACAGGGAGTCTATCTTGCCCAGTTCCTTGCCTGCGTTGACAAACACGATGGTGCCCGGAAGCATGCCAACCTGGGAGACCCAATAAAAGGTGCGCAACCGCATTCTGGTCAGGCCCATGGCAAGGTTGATCATCCAAAACGGAAAAGCCGGGACCAGGCGCAGGGTGAACAGATAAAACGCCCCTTCACGCTCCACGCCCTGGTTGATCTTCTCCAGGCGATGTCCGACTTTTTCCTGCACCCAGGATCTTAGTAAAAACCGGGAGACCGCACAGGCCAGCGTTGCGCCTATGGTGCTGGCGAACGAAATGACGACCAGGCCGGTCAACAGGCCGAACAAGGCCCCTCCCGCCAGGGAAAGCACAACGGCGCCCGGCAGGGAGAGGCCTGTTACAGCTATATAAATGAGCATGTACGTCCCGATGACTGAGACGGGATGCTCGCTGTACAACTGGGTCAGGCTCGCCTGGGAGGATTTGACGTACTCCAGGCTCATGAAGCGGCCAAGATCAAAGATAAAAAACGAGGCTGCAAGCGCAACCAAGATCCCTGCCACGATTATTTTTTTCACCGTCCCTGGCTTCATCCCCTCGCCCCTCCCCCCCTGTTATATGACTCAGGCCTTAGCTCTATACAATGTCAGGCTGTTGGTCACCACCGAAATGCTGGACATGGCCATGGCAAGGGCCGCCAATATGGGGTGCAAGTGGCGCAGGAATTCCGGCAAAAAGGCAAATCCGGCCAACGCCCCGGCGGCCAGGGGAATCAACACCACGTTGTATCCAAAAGCCCACACAAGGTTCTGCTTGATGGTGCGCATGGTGGCCCGTCCCAGCCCAATGGCGGAAACTACGCCGGTCAGCTTGCCGCTGGCCAGCACCACGTCAGCCGTTTCCATGGCTACGTCCGTGCCTGTACCCAAAGCGATGCCCAGGTCGGCGATGGCCAAAGCCGGAGCGTCGTTAATGCCGTCCCCCACCATGGCCACGATTTTTCCCTGGCCCTGGAGTTCCTTGACCTTGTCGCCCTTCTGCTCCGGCAGGACTTCAGCGAAAATATTGTCCACACCGATTTGCGAGGCGATGGCCTTGGCGGTCTGGGGATTGTCGCCGGTCAGCATGATCACTTCCAGGCCCTGGCTGTGAAGTTGCTTGATCGCCTCGGCCGATTCCGGCTTGAGCGCGTCGGACACCGCAACCAGGCCGGCCAGGGCTTTATCCCTGGCGACGACCATGACCGTTTTTCCCTCATTGGCCAGGCGGTCGATCTCAGCCTGGGCGCTTTGGACGTCCACGCCTTGGGCGGCGGTCCAGGCGGGCTTGCCCACGACTATATTGGCGCCCTCGATGTCGGCGGACACGCCGTTTCCTCCGTGGGCCTCAAAGCCTGCAAGGGCCAGCAGCTTGCTTCCCTGCTCCTTGGCGTGCTCCACAATGGCCCGGCCCAAGGGATGCTCGGAGCCGGATTCCACGCTGGCCGCCAGTTGCAGGACCTTCTCCTGATCCAGGCCGCCGAAAGCCGCCACGTCGGAAACCACGGGCTTGCCCATGGTGATGGTGCCGGTTTTATCCAAAACCACCACGTCCAGGTCGGTGGCCATTTGCAGGGCGGTGCTGTCCTTGAACAATATGCCGTGTTTGGCGCCCCGGCCCGTACCGGCCATGATGGCCGTGGGGGTGGCCAATCCCAAGGCGCAGGGGCAGGCGATGACCAGCACCGCTACAAAACGGATCATGGCGGGAACGAATTCTCCGCCGATGGTCCACCATAGGACGAATGTCAACACGGCCAGGCCGATGACCGCGGGCACAAACACAGCCGCCACCCTGTCGGCCAAAGCCTGGATAGGCGCCTTGCTGCCCTGGGCTTCCCGGACCATACGGATGATGTGGGCCAGTGCGGTCTCGCTGCCCACCCGGGTGGCCTCAATTTTCATTAAGCCCTGGCCGTTGACTGTGCCGCCCGCCACGGAGTCGCCGCCGGTTTTATCCACAGGCAGAGGTTCGCCCGTCAGCATGGATTCATCGACGGCGGAATTGCCCCACACCACCTTGCCGTCCACAGGCAGACGCGCGCCCGGACGGACCAGGACGATGTCTCCGACCTTGACCTGGGATACGGGGACTTCTTTTTCATCCTCCCCGTCCACGATGACTGCAGTGTCGGGAGTCAGGCTCATAAGCTCCTTAATGGCTGCGCCGGTTTTGCCTTTGGAGCGCGCTTCCAGGAGCTTGCCTAACTTGATCAGGGTGATGATGACGGCTGAGGTTTCAAAATAAACGTGCTGTCCCAGGACCGGAAAAAACAACAAGGCCAGGGAGTAGATGTAGGCCGTGGACGATCCCATGGCCACCAGAACGTCCATGTTGGCGCTCTTGTTTTTCAGGCTTTTGATCCCGCCCACATAATAATCCCAGCCCGTATAAAACTGGACCGGCGTGGCCAGGGCCAGAAAAAACCAGTTCACCCAAGGCTGATGGCTCCAGGCGCCGATCAGGCCGAAGTCGCGGGACATGCTGATGATGAACAAAGGCAGGGCAAAAACCACCCCCACCCAAAACTTGCGGGTCTGGTCCTTGATTTCCGCTTCACGGGCTGCGGCTTCCACATCCTCGGGCTCCTCGCCTTCTTGAGGACGTATGGCCTCGAACCCGGCCTTGGAAACCGCTTCGACTATTTTATCCAGATTGGTAAGGGCCTGGACGTACTCCACCGAGGCCCTTTCCGACGCAAAGTTTACGGACGCCGACACCACCCCGGGGACCTTTTTGTTCAGGCTTCGTTCCAGGTTGGCGGCGCAATTGGCGCACGTCATGCCGGTTATGGGGAGTTCAATTTTCGCCGTAGGCACGCCGAAGCCCAGGCTCTCAATTTTATTGATGACATCCTGGGGCTTGGTCTGTGAAGCGTCCAGGTCGAACGAGGCCTCCTCGTTGGCGAAATTCACCGACGCCTCGGCCACTCCGGGCAGCTTTTTAATGCCGCGCTCGATGTTCATGGCGCAATTGGCGCAGGTCATCCCTGTAACCGGTAAGGTTATCCTGGCGGGTTTCATGGCAGCCTCCAGGTTTACTCTGCGGGGTAATTGATCTCTTTGAGGATAGCCCTGATAGAGTCTTCGGTTGCCGGGGAATCCCATTTCACCTTGATGGTCTTGGATCCGGGATCGCCTTCCACGCCAGTCACGCCGTCAGCTTCATTCAGTTCCTCTTTGATGGCGTTTACGCAATGACCGCAGGAAATATTGGGTACGGTAAATGTTTTTTCTTCCATGATGGCGCCTCCATGCTACCAGCAAAAATGTCAAGTGAGACCAAATAGGTCCTAATTAATATGGAGTCCCCGATTAACTCTGTCAAGCGAATGCCATGGCGGGAAAAACAGCGGAGATCATCTACTGGCGAGGTGTGCAAGGGGAAGGCGGTCAAATTCCTTCCCCTTGCAAATACTTATCCTTTAATTGTCCGTCAGGACATGGTCGTCGTATTCAGTTTCGAAATACAGCTTATGCTTGGCTTCTTCCTGAGCCAAGGAAAGAAAAATTTCCTTGAGGTCCCCTTCCACCCGATTGGCCAAATGGGTGTACAGCATGAACGCGGCTTTTTCCTTTTTCATGGCCAAAATAAGGGCCTTTTGGAAATCCATGTTGGGCTCCACCGGAGCGTCCACCACGTAATCCGCAATTTTGAGGTCCGTTACATTGCCCGCTGCGGGGGCCATGGCCTGGCCTTCCTTGACAGACTTGAGCTTTTCTTCATGCCTCTTCTCTTCCGCAACAAAGCTCTCAAACAATGCCTTGGAGCCGGACCTGGTTGTGTTCTCAGCGATTTCTGCGTAAAACTTCTGGGCCTCCTGCTCATTTTTAATGGCGAAATCCAGGATGGCATCCACTGAATTAAAGTTGGTCATCGTGTATTCTCCTCCTCGTCATTTTGAACAATTTGGGCTCCAACCCAGGGCCCTGTTGGTTTATCTTAGCAACGATAATTTCTATTACAATATTGTTTATGTCATAGTTTTCAACGTTGCGTCAAAGAAATATCATGAAATTACATCACGGTTCAGTTCACGCTATTAACTCAAGATAGGCGCCGGAGGCGGAGTGGTCAAGAGCCATAACAGCCTGTTGGGCCTTTTTCCAGACCATGGACGCCGGAGCTTCCGGCGCTTGATCGCATAAAATATTGCGAACGACGTCGGCTTTGCTTTCTCCGGAAATCAAGAACAGAATGTTTTTGGCGGCGCAAATAAACGGCAGGCCAAGACTGATTCTGTCGTGGGGATGCCTATCAGACCGGGCCGCATGCACCCGGGCTTCCTGGGGATAGTCCTGAACGCCCTCGGGAAAAAGCGAGGCCGTATGGCCGTCCTCGCCCACCCCCAAAAGGACGAAATCCAGGCCTTTTTCCGGAGGAACGGCGGCTGCCATAAGGCCTTGCAGCGTCTCTTCATAGGATTCCGCAGCCTTTGCCGCGTCTTTTAAATGAACCGGGACGGAATAAAACCGTTCTTGGGGAAAGCCCGCGGGTTTGATGAGCGACTCCCGGATCAAGCGTTGATTGCTGTCTGCGGCGTCCGCGGAGACCATGCGTTCGTCCACCTGGAACAGGCGGGACTTTGCAATCCATGTTTTATTATGATTCTGAGCCAGAGCATTGAAAAAACCAACAGGCGTTTTGCCTCCTGAAAATGCAGCGGAAAACCGGCCGCGCTCCCGGATGCCGGATGAGGCGCACTCCAGAAAAAATTCAGCGGCGTAAGCGGCCAAGTCTTCCGGTGTTTCATGAATGACGACGGTCTTGCCGGGTCCGGCCTCTTTGACTATCATGCAAAATCTCTCCAACGCCTGCCGTCCCGCCCCATCAATTCGTCCGCGTCCGCGGGCCCCCAGGTTCCGGCCTTGTAATTGGGGAAGTTTGCGGGCGGATTATCCTCCCAATATTGAATGATGGGGTCCACCACGCTCCACATGGCTTCCACGCCGTCCTGCCTTGCAAAAAGCGTGAGGTCGCCCCGCAGGCAATCCAACAGCAGACGCGCGTAGGGAGGATAGCTGGCGGTCTGAAAGGCCTTGGAATAGTTGAACTCCAGCAAAGAAGGATGGGGAATGTTTCCCACCCCCGGCTGTTTGGCGTTAAATCGCAGGATGATGGATTCCTCCGGCTGAATTTGAAGGTGCAAAGCGTTTGGAGCGTCCTGACAGGCCGAGCCCATGAGTTTTAAGGGCGGCTGCTTGAACTCCACATAGATTTCCGTGATCCGCTTGTTCAGCCTTTTACCAGCCCGTAAGTAAAACGGCACCCCGGACCAGCGCCAATTGTCGATATAAAACTTGCCGGCGAAAAAAGTGGGCGAGACGGAATCCTTAGCCACATTCGCTTCTTCCCGATATCCCGGAACGGCCTGTTCGCCGTATCGTCCAGGGCCGTACTGGCCCCGAACCATGTTGTGACGCAGATACTCCTCATCCACTTTTCGGAAGCTCTTGTATATCTTGAATTTTTCGTCCCGCACCGCGTCCGCGTCAAAGCTGGCGGGCGGCTCCATGGCGGTATGGGCGGCCAGTTGCAGCATGTGGTTCTGGATGATGTCCCGAACCACTCCCGCCTGCTCGTAGAAGTTTCCGCGGGTTTCTATGCCGATGTCCTCGGCTGCGGTGATCTGGACATGATCCACGTAATTCCGGTTCCATAAGGGCTCGAACACGTTGTTGCCGAACCGGAAAAACATGAGGTTCTGGACGGTTTCCTTGCCCAGGTAATGGTCGATGCGAAACACCTGGTTTTCGTCAAAGGCATTTAGCACCCTTTGGTTGAGGGCCCGGGCCGACGCCCTGTCCCCGCCAAAGGGCTTTTCCATGATCACCCGAACGCGGCCCGGTCCTTGGGCCAAACCGTGATGCTTCAGCCTGTCGATAATCACAGGCGCTGAATCGGGCGGCGCCGCCAGGTAATGGAGCAGATTGAGGTTTTCTTGCGAAACCCCAGGCAGTCCTTTCTCGACGGCGGCTCTTACTTCCTCGTATTTGGAGTCGTCTTCAAAATTGGCGGAGATGAATTCAAAATGGCTGACAAACTCGTTCAACATGTCTTCCGGGGCAGGGTCTTCGCAATGCTTGATCACGGATTCCTTGATCATCGCCCGGTACTCCGCGGAGTTAAGATTTGTCCTGGCAAACCCGATGACGCGAAAGTCGTGGGCCAGGAGGTTGTCCCTGTAGGGCCGGAATAAAGTTGGCGCCAGCTTTTTCCGGGCAAGGTCTCCGGCGCCGCCGAACATGATCATGATAAAAGGATAGTCCCTGGCGCCCTGAGTTCCCAGGGGCAGGACGCACGGATCCACAGGCTGTTGGCCGCCTTGGGCGGCCGGGCCGGAATCACTCATCATGGTCGCTCCTTATTTTATGGCCGCCGAATTCCTTTCTGAGCGCGGCGATTACCTTGGCGGAAAAAAAGCTGCTTTGCCGGGACCGCAGCCTTTCCAACAAGGCCGTGGTGATGACGGGCGCAGGCGCGTCCTGTTCCATGGCTTCGGCCACGGTCCACCGGCCTTCGCCCGAGTCCTCCACGTACGCCCAGACGGACTTCAGGTCCGGTTCTTCGCGGAAAATATTTTCGCACAACTCCAGCAGCCAGGACCGGATGACGCCGCCCTGATTCCAAAGATGGGCGATCTTGCCCAGGTCCAGGCCGAAATCCTCTTTGCCGTGCATAAGCTCGAATCCTTCGGCGTAGGCCTGAAGCATGCCGTACTCAATGCCGTTGTGGATCATTTTAACAAAATGGCCCGCTCCGTTGGGGCCGACATGCAAAAATCCGCCGGGCGGCGCCAAATCTACAAAAATGGGCCTGAGCAGGTTAAACGCTTCCTCTTCCCCGCCCACCATCAGGCAATAGCCGTTTTCAAGCCCCCACACGCCTCCGCTGACGCCGGCGTCCAGGAAGAAAATTTCCTTTTCCTCCAAGGCACGGGCGTTGGCCATGGAGTTCTTATAAAAGGAGTTGCCGCCGTCTATAATGCAGTCCCCCGGCTCCATAAAATGGATTAATTGATGTATGATGGAATCCGTTGCCTGGCCCGCCGGAACCATCACCCATATAATCCTGGGGAGCGGCAGGCTGGCGACCAGATCTTCCAGGCTTTCTGCGCCGTATGCGCCCTTGGCCGCTATGGCTTCCACGGATTCCCTGGTTCGGGCGTATGCTGAAACCTTATGGCCTCTTGCCAGCAGCCTCTCCACCATGGCTCCGCCCATTTTGCCTAATCCCACAAATCCGATTTCCATAGGATCCTCCGAAAACTATCTGATGGTGCAAAAACGCGAATGGGATGATTCGCCGGCATGGATCGCCGGCGCCGAATTTTTCATTTACAAAGAATATACTACGGTCCAATCGCGGGGTTCAAGGAAAGTCTATGAAATGATTTGCGTCCCGGTCCTATTTGATTTATTGTTGGTGAACAGTTTGATCGCGCCTTGAAACAACTCCCGGATCGGAGCATCCATGAAAGACAGCAAAACCATTCACCAAGGAAGAATTTTCACCCTGAACCATGACCAGGTAACTCTGCCCAACGGCAAGGAAACGGGTTTGGACGTCATTCGCCATCCGGGGGCGGCGGCCATGATTTGCTTGAACGAGAAGCAGGAGGTTCTGCTTCTGCGTCAATTCAGATACGCCGCCGGGGGATATCTCTATGAAATTCCAGCCGGGACCTTGGAGACCGGAGAATCGCCCCTTGACTGCGCGGCCCGGGAAATCGAGGAGGAGACCGGATTTTGCGTTTCCTCGTGGAAAAAGCTGGGTAAAATGATTCCTGTTCCCGGGTATTCGGATGAAGTGATTCACATCTTTTATGGTACAGGGTTGACGCCCTCCAGCCAAAATCTGGATCAGGACGAAATTTTGGAAGTGGAAGCCGTTCCATGGAAA
The DNA here is from genome assembly GCF_000429905.1 of Desulfatibacillum aliphaticivorans DSM 15576. NCBI lineage: Bacteria > Pseudomonadati > Thermodesulfobacteriota > Desulfobacteria > Desulfobacterales > Desulfatibacillaceae > Desulfatibacillum > Desulfatibacillum aliphaticivorans. The sequence goes on from NZ_AUCT01000008.1 coordinate 13,176, forward strand.
AAGGTCATGACTATGGCCGGAGACGGAACCATTTGGGACGCCAAAACCTTGTGCGCGCTTTTTTGGCTTGACCGGGAGCTCTCCCGTTGAAAATCTTTACATTTCCGGCTTAACCGTTTATGCTGGAAAGGTTTCTACAACCCCAAACGCGGCCTTCAGGTGTTCATATGATTCTAGGACTTGACGTTGGCGGAACCCAGACCGACGCCGTTGTGTTGGAAGACGGCCATGTCCGGGCTCACACAAAAACGGTTAATCGCCCGGAACTTCTCGAAACATTAGGACAATCCCTCGACAAAACCCTGGCTGGAATAGAACCGGATAAAATTCAACGCATGGTGTTTTCCACCACCATGGCCACCAACGCCGTGGTGATGGACAACATGGACCCGGCGGGCATGATCGTTTCGGCGGGACCGGGCATGAATCCGGAATGGTTCAGCGTCGGCCCCTCCTATCATGTGGTGGAAGGGTGCATGGACCACCGGGGAACCGAGGTGATGGCCCTGGATAAAAGCCAGGTTAAAGAAGCCATCCGGGAAATGGAAAAGGCGGGCGTAAACGCCTGCGGCATCGTGTGCAAGTTTTCGGTCCGCAACCCCCATCAGGAATTGCAGTTGGAGGAATGGCTGGGCGATCAATTCGGGTACAAAGCGCTCGGCCATCGCTTCTCCGGCAGCCTAAACTTTCCCAGGCGCATAGCAACCGCCTATTTAAACGCGGCCTTGCACAAACTGCATACAAAATTCATTTCCTCCCTGGAAACCACGCTCACGGAAAGAGGACTGAACGCCCCCCGGTACTTGATGAAACCGGACGGCGGAACAATCCGTTTGGATAAGAGCTGCGAGTTTCCCGCCCAGACCGCCCAGTCCGGTCCGGCAGCCAGCGTCATGGGCGCTCTGGCTTTGGACGGGTGCAAAGGCGTGACTCTGGTCCTGGACATCGGCGGAACCACCACGGATATGGCCCTTGTTTTGGACGGCCTGCCTTTGTGGGTGCCGAACGGCATTCGCATCGGCGAACACAGGACTTCCATCCGCTCCCTGCTGACCCGTTCCGTGGGCTTTGGCGGAGACTCGGAAGTCAAGGTGGATGACGGCAAAAAGCTGTCCATCGGTCCTATACGCCGGGGCGAGGCCATGGCTTTCGGCGGCCCCATGCCCACTCCTACGGACGCCATGATTACCCTGGGACTTATGGAGGAAGGGGATAAGGATCTGGCCCGAAAGGCCATGGAGGACATCGGCGCCCAGCTATCTCTGGACGCAGAAAAAGCAGCCAAAATAATCCTGGAGGAAACCACCAAGGGCATGACCAAGGCGGTCATCGACTTTGTTAAAAGAATCAACTCCAGGCCCGTATACACCATTCATGAAGTCATTGAAGGCATCAAAATTGATCCCGACCGCATTGTGGTGCTTGGCGCTCCCGCGCCTATTGTCGCGCCCATGCTGGAAAAAGCCTTTAACATCCCTTGCGTCGTGCCGCCCCATTACCAGGTGGCCAACGCCGTGGGCGCCGCCGCAGCCAAGGTTACGGCGGAAATTTCGCTCCAGGCGGACACCCAGCGTGGATCCATGGTGATTCCCGAAGTGGGATTGGAAAGCGCCATTGCCAGGGATTTTACCATGGCGGCGGCCATGGAGCAGGCCAAGGAGGCGTTATTCTCCAGAGGACTGGCCGTGGGCGCGGACCCCGGCGACCAGGAGTTCGCCGTTATAGAAAAAGAAGAGTTCAATATGATCCGGGGCGGGTACAGGGTTGGAAAAAACATCCGCCTGAAATTAGCGCTGGTTCCGGGTTTAATTCCTGACTGTAACTGCGGGGGGCAGCAATTATGATTAGGGCGAAACGAAAAACCGGGCTTGTTTTTTTTCCCGCTTTTGACTGGGCCATCAGCCCCACCCACCCGGAAAGGGAGGAAAGGCTTTTATACACCCAGGACCAGGTCATGGAAGAGGGCCTGCTGGACGTGCCGGGCATCCGCGAATACCGGGTGCGGCCGGCTAAATACAGCGACCTGCAACGGGTGCATTTTTGCGTGCCGGACGAACCGTCCATGGCAACGGAAAGCCATTTGATTTCCGCCGGCGGCTGTCTGGTGGCTGCGGACGCGGTCATGAAAAAGGAAGTGGAGAGCGCCTTCGCCCTGGTTCGGCCTCCCGGGCATCACGCCATGAAAGTGGTTCACGGCAACCGGGGATTTTGCAACATCAACATCGAAGCGGTTATGGTGGAGTATATCCGGGACGTCTACGGCGTGAAAAAAATCGCCATTGTGGATACGGACTGCCACCACGGAGACGGCACCCAGGACGTTTACTGGCACGATCCAAACGTTCTGTTCATCTCCATGCACCAGGACGGCAGGACCTTGTATCCCGGGTCCGGCTTCGCCGAGGAAAACGGCGGCGCCAACGCCAGGGGTACGACCATCAACATTCCCCTGCCTCCCAGAACCGGCGAAAAAGGCTTTTTATACGCCCTGGAAGAACTGGTCATGCCCCTGCTTGAAAAATTCGAGCCGGAGCTTGTCATCAACTCGGCCGGCCAGGACAACCATTTTGACGACCCCATCACCCACATGAACTTCTCCGCCAAGGGATATGCGGAATTGAACGCTCGCCTTAAGCCGGACCTTGCGGTTCTGGAAGGCGGCTACTCCGTGGAAAAGGCCCTGCCCTACGTGAATGTGGGCATTATCATGGCCATGGCCGGCATGGACACATCCACGGTCAAGGAGCCCGGGTACGACAAGCATTACGCGCCCCAGGCCCCGGACATTACGGATTACATCACCAACCTCATGGGAACCTTAAAAGATCAGTTTCTGATCAATCCCCCGGCGCCGCATCCGGCAAAAAATGGGGAGATTATCACGACTTCCAAAAGAATCTTTTACGATACGGATATGATCAACGAGAACCAGGACGAACGCCTGGTCCGTTGCCGGGATTGCGCAGGGGCATTGGCCATAGACTCCCATTCCAGCAAGGGGAACAAAATGATGGGCGTCCACATTCCCAAAGACGCCTGCCCCATGTGCCAAAAGATGGCCGAAAAATGGGTGAACGAAGCCCTGGACAACAAAAAGTTCCACCACATCTTTTTGCAGGACCGCACCAAATGCACGTACGAGGTGCTTCGTTAAGGGCCAACTGAAATCTTGAAATAATACTTATGATGGGATCTCAATGCAGGACGATACAGTCAACTTGAGATCCCATTTTTTTAGAGCAATTGGGTAAGCGGAGACGTTGATCAGCGATAGGATAGAATCGGCCAGTCCATTTGATCGGCCTTTTTCCTGAGCGGATCGGTGGGCTCCACCGCAAACGCGTTGCCCACCATGGAAAGGAGCGGGATGTCGGCCTGATGGTTTCCATAGGCAAAGGACCTGGCGAGGTCAATGTTTTCGGACTCCGCAAGGGCTCTCGCTTTTTTGACCTTTTCCTCTTCAATGCACAAAGGCCCCCGGGTTCGCCCGGTCAGCATACCGTCCGGGCCGGTTTCCAGGTCGCTGCATAAAAGGTGGTCAAACCCCAGGTCGGCCCGCACAGGCTCCAGGGTGTACCGGAGGGAGCCTGAAATCAGGACCGTGACATGGCCTTGCTTCTTATGCTCAAGGAATCTTTCCAGGATATTTTTGGCAAGTTGGGGGCGGATCATGTCCTCGTAAAATTCGCAGATTCCATCCACAAAAGGATCCAAAGGCTTGCCTCTGTAGAAGCTCAAAAGAATGCGCGCCATGGCCGTCTCGGACAGCAAATGCCTTTTATAAAGCAGACTGGAGCCCCAGACTTTCAGGATGTACGGCAGGGGCGCCAGCCCCGTCTCCCACAAAAACTTGATGCCCTGCTTTGCGGAATCGGTCTCCAGCAGCGTGCCGTCAAAATCAAAAAAGGCTCCAATGCGTTCGGTCATGGCAATCTCCTGTGTCGTCGAAGAATATGCACGAATCCCGAACAAATAGCAAGGACGGCATGGGACGAAGCGCCCCCTTAGGGAAAGGCGGTTCGCTGCACGGCCTGGGAAATCATGCTCAGGCTGGAGCTGGAAAGCATGTGCACGGGCTTTTTGTGCTTTTTGCCCAGATTTTTTACCATGGTGCAGGCGCCATGGCTGTTGCAGTTCACCGGACACAGCACCACGTCAGCCCTCCGAAGGCGATTTTCCAGATCCCGCACACCGCCCTTGATATAGCCGTCGTGATACTCGAAAATGCCGCCGTTTTTCTCCACGACTTGCCGGTACAAGGCTTCCATCTTTGTTATGCCGCCAACCAGCAATATGCGCTTGCGGCATAAGTTGAACGACGGGCACGAGTCATCGCAACGATTCATCTGCATGAAGTCGTTGATCATCTTTCGGGCCTGCACCTTAAATTGCTCTTTGCCTTCTTCCCTGGCTGATAGCTCCTTTTGCAATTCCTCGCTCTGCGCTTCAAGGGAAGCCAGACGGGCGTCCTTTTGCGCCAGCTCTTTTTCAAGGCGTGACAGCCGATGCAACAATGCCGCGTTTTCCTCTTCCAAAAGGACGGCGCGTTCAACCTGTCCTTTCTCAGGGATAAAGGCGTCCTCCTCATTGACGGAGCTGATTTTGGACTCCAAGGCCGCGCATTTTTGAGCAAAATCAGAGTTTTCCTTGCTCAAGGCTTTGCTCTTCTTAACCTCGTCCCGGTGTAATTTCCTGACTCCGGCAAGCTGCTCCTCCACGGCTGACAGGCGCTTGGCCAACTGGGCCGCGTTTTGAGCGGTCTGATGCATGTCCATGTGAACCGCGCCGAAAATGTGCGCCATGTTTTTGGCGGATAAAACCTGGCGCTCGGCCGCCGCCCAAAGAACCGCCTCGTAGCTGCCGGTCCGGAAGGCGCTTTCCCAGTGATCCATGAACGCCTTTTCGTCAAGATCCCGCAACGGGGCGGCTTCTTTCAGGAATTTCTTGTTCAGCAAGTTCTCAACCTTCCGGGAGAGCCGGTTTTGGTTTTCACAGGAGCCAATCAATATCTCATGGATCTCGTAAAGCGTTTTGCCTTTGGGCGTTATGCCGGACTTTTTTAAAAGCTGCTTCTGCTCAGGAACAGTCAGGCACATGCCCATGAGAGGACATCGAAAAATCTTGTCCGTCTCCCACAGCCGCCGAGGCTCCCGGGAAACCGAGGAAAGATCGATTTCTTCGGCGGAACCGGTCCGATGTTCAAAGTCCGTGATGTGCGCGTTTAACATGGGGCTTTCTCCTTTCTCGCTCCGACGCCGAGTTAGAATATTCTAACTTAAATCCCCTAAAAAATCCGCCTTATTTTTGCGCTAAAGGCGGAATTTGGCCTTCCTATTTTGCCTTAATCGGAATCCCTATCGTTCTACCTATTTTTCTTTTTGCATCGCCTAATAATTAGAATGGGAAACCTAAGTTAGATATATCTATATACCAGGAGACCGGAAACTGTCAAGCCGAATTTTCAGGCCATAGTCAAAACAGGCGGCTGTTCTTTCAAGCCGCCTGTTTTTAAGCAAAAAATCTACATGACCAAACGGGAGGTGGGGACGGACAGCGCATCCTCGCCGTAATGGGCGATGGCTGCGTTGAGGTGGTCTATCATTTTTTCCCGGTCTCTTGGCAGTCTGCCGAACATGGATACGAGGTTGGTGGGGTGGTTGGCCTGGAGAAGAACGTCGTCATGGGCGATGCTTTTGATGAGGGCCTTTTCCTCCTCCAAAACCTCCAGTTCGGTGGGCAAGTTAAAGCTGCCGGAGAGGATGTCCTGATACAGGGGGACGGTCTTAAAAACCCCCATGGTTCCCAGCCAGATGAGGCTGGGTTTTACCTGGTTGAGCAGGTCCGCTGTTTTTTCCGCGTTTTTGGCGCCGTTTCCGGCCCCTGCGGCGCCCAGCATGAGGCTGGTTGCATACTGGATGCCGGCGTTGGTCAGACGATTGAGGTGGTGCACGGCGTCTTTGACCGTGTGCCCCTTTTTAAGATGCTCCAGGACGGAATCCATGCCGGACTCCACGCCCACGTGGAAATCGTTGATTTTTAGTTTTCGAAGCTCCGCCAGTTCCGCATCCGTTTTATTTCGAATGTTTTTGATGGAAGCGTACATGCCTATATTTCGGCATTCGGGAAAGTACTCCAAAATCTTCTCAGCGATGGCCTTGAGGGCGTCCGCCTTCAGCACGAAAGCGTCGCCGTTGACCAAAAAGACTCTCTCAGCCTTGGGGTAAATCCCCCGGGCTTCCTGAAGGTCGCTTTCAATCTCCTCCATGGAGGATACGCGGAATTTCACGTCCCGATACATATTGCAGAAGGAGCATTCATTGTGCGAGCACCCCACTGTAACCTGCAGGAGCATTGAGTCGCATTCCACAGGCGGGCGGTAGGTGGTTCCTTCGTATCTCATAAGCCGTCTCCTATTGACCGGTCAAACCGGCCTGAACCAGGGCCGTCATTTGCTCCCAGGATTTGGCTCCAATCAGACGATTTTCTCCAAAGATCATGGTGGGCACGGCGGTAATCGCCTTGGCCTCCGCAGCTTCCCATTCTTTGTCCACCGCCTCCTGGTAGGTGCGATCCGTGATGATTTTCTCCGCTTCATCAAGGGGCAGGCCCGCTTTTTCCGCGATGTTCAGCAGCACGTCCTTGGAGGCAAGATTCAACCCCTGGCCGAAAAAGGCTTCAAAAGCAGCCTTGTGGAAGGCATGCCCTTTTCCCTGATCCGCGGCCCAAAGCCCCAGTTCCTGAGCCAGCCTGCTGTTGTAGGTTTTGTCCAGGGAGCAAAAAGGCAGCCCCAGGTGGGCGGCTGTTTTCGAAAACTCCCTGTCCCACTTTTCCACTTCGGAGAGGGGGACGTCCAACAGTTCTGTCAGGGCTATGCCCTCGTCGGGAACGTCGGAATGCAAAGGGTAGTAGCGCCAGCGGATGGGAACATTAAATTCCTTGGCCAGTTTTTCGGCGTTTTCCATATTAAAGTAGCAAAAGGGGCAGGTGTAGTCGGAAAATACTTCCAGCACCTGTGAAGATTCGGGCATGCGTCTTCTCCTGATTATCGTCGAGGGTTTCCTGCGGAGCCGTGGGCTCCGCTATACAACTGTATTACTGTATGCCCGGAACGGATTTTGTCAATCATTCGCATGGGCAAGTCCTTAAAACGGATTCGCTTTTACGGTTTTCCTTGACAATCGGCGTTTAAAATTTTAGCTTTTGCCTAAGTTTTTTGTTGCGGGCCCTTTACGGGCTATAGGGAAAGCGGTGCAAATCCGCTGCGGACCCGCCACTGTAAGTGGGGACGAAAGCCGCACACGCCACTGTTTCAAAGGGAATGGGAAGGCGCGGCCGGTAGATTGATCCACGAGCCAGGATACCTGCCGCAACAAAACCGTGTTATTACGTCTTCGGGTTTAAGGCGGGGTGCGGATATGAATGTTTATATCCGTTTAATTCCTTGTTTGGGCGCTTTTTTAAGCCCTGCCTGTCACCCCGACGGGCAGGGCTTTTTTTGTTGCCTCTTCCCGGCCGGGCGATGCTCTGGATTGATTCCTGAGAACCTGGAGACGAACAATGAAGAATGATCATAAGGACGAAAAGGACATTTGGTTTCCGGCGAAAAAATACGGATGGGGATGGGGAATCCCCCTAACCTGGCAGGGATGGGCCGTCATGGTCGGATACATGCTTCTAATGACCGTGGGCGCCGTATTCCTGACGAGGCCTCCGCACGAGATTTGGTTTCTCCCTTTCACCGTAATCGCCACCGCCCTTCTGATCTTCATTTGCTGGAAAAAGGGGGAAAAGCCCCAATGGCGCTGGGGCAAAAAGGATTGAGCCCCAAAAGGCGCCCGGGCGCAATGGCCGCGCCCCGAAAAAATTACTGATAGCGAGCGGCCGGAAGAGGCACGTCTCCTCCTTTTCCGAACCGTTCTTCCGAAGGGTTTTCCGGCGCTCAAACACCGCTCACGAGCGCCGGGAAGCCTTTTGCTTTTTTTTGACAATGCCGTGATAAGGCATTAAAAGTATATAGCTTGATGGCAACATATTTTCCGTGCGCCAAAAACATAGGAGACCACCCATGAAGCCCCCCATCGTCCTTGCTGCATTCGGCACTTCCACCCGCGCAAAAGCCACTTACGACCTTATCGACGCAGCCTACAGGGAAGCATTCCCCGGCCATGAAATCCTTTGGGCATACACCTCCCGCACCGTGGCATCCAAGGTGAATAAACGCAGCGACGAACAAAAGCTCCATCCAGAAGAGGTCATGGATATGCTGGCCAGCCAGGGGCATGAGTGGGCTGTGGTGCAATCGTTGCACCTTGCCTGGGGGCATGAGTTTTTTCGTTTGAAGGATGACGTGCAGCACGAAAAAGTCCGGGCTTCCATGGGCCTGCCCTTGCTCACCTCCCCGGAGGATTGCATGGAAGTCGCCGAGGATCTCGCCCGATTTTTTGATTCCCCCGAAGACGAAGCCCAGGTGTTTGTGGGCCACGGCACGGATCACCCGGCATGGGCCATGTTCACGGCCATGGGGAGCATCCTGAAGGATATGTACGGGGATCGGGCTTTCATGGGAGTGCTTGAGGAAGGGTATCCGGACCGGGAGGTCCTGATCAACAAACTGCTGGTCCAGGGATATAAAAAGGCGCGGCTTATCCCCTTTTTGCTGGTTTCGGGCATGCATTTCGCCAAGGACCTGGCCGGGAAAAAGGATTCCTGGAAAGTGAAAATGGAGGAAGCCGGAATTCAAGTGGAAACGGAAAACATAGGCCTTGGCCAAAGCCCGGCCGTCATCCAAATGTTCGTCCGGCACACCCGAGAGGCCTTGCATTTGGTTCCTTTGTAGGCTGCGCAGTTGTGGGATAATGTAGGCTTGATATTTGTTAGTCGATTATGCAAAGACGTCCCCAAAAACGCACGAACATGTCAACCTCTCCGCTTGCCCCTTCCGCCGTTGCTGCAACGATGCTTTCTTTGTGGACATCCATTCCGACATAAAGTACCTTGTTCATGACCCCTCCTTGATGTGGCTCTGAGTGATTGAAAACTAACAGCTTCCAATTACTTAACCCACGGTTTCAAGGAGCGGGTCAACCCCCTTGGCCTGAATCGCCGCCCGTATTACCCATAATATCTACTATTTTTATAGATAAATCGTAGATTGGGTTGAGTTTGCAAAACCTAACAAAAACTGCGCCGAAACTGCATCCTTTGTTCGGCCGGGGCTGTTCCTCAAAACCGAAAATATTTTGCGTCCCTGTGACAAAAAAACTGCAAGGTTAACCACCGAAGACACGGAACACACAGAAAACGATCTTTCCGTGCCTTTCCGTGTGTTCCGTGGTTTTTTATGCTCTGTAGGCAATCCCCCTGCCCTTTGAAAAAACAGTCATTACGGACCCCGGCGGCACACTACGCTGCCGGGGGCGCCCAAATACTTACCAATTGGCCTCAGTTCTTTGTCGGCGGATCGTCGCCAAGAGCTTGAAGAATCCGGTTGATGGAAAAATGAATTCTCATGCCGTTTTTTTTGCCGTGAGGGGCCAGGGCGGCGTAGCATCCCGGGCAATAGCAATAGACGTTCGGCGCCGCGGTGGCTTTTAACTGATCCACCCGCTTCTGGGTTTCCTGGGCTGCCTGGGTATGATCCCAATTATTCCGGAATCCGCTGGCGAATCCGCAGCACAAGGAGTCCTGCCTGGTATTGGCCGGTTCCGCCAGGGTCAGGCCCGCCGCCTCGTGCAGTCCGTAAACCGCATCATAAAAGGACTCTCCCAACTCGCTGCTGTAGCAGGAATCGTTAATGGCCGCGGTTCCTTCCAACTTGTTTGTAAATTGCAAATCTCCGGCCTGAACCTTTTCCCACAACCAATCCCAAATGGAAATGACCTCAAAGGGCAATTCCACGCCGTGATAGGCGGGCCACATATTTCCGTAAAAGTTGGAGCATGAGCCGCAATAGCATACCAGCCGCTCGGTATCCAGTTGGGTCAGCATGCCGTAGGTGCGGTCCACGGTCCGGGTAAAGGCGTCGTAATCGCCGAACCGGTAGGGAATCTCGCCGCAGCATGCGTTGCGCGGGGCGTATTTCGCCAGGCCGGACAGGGCTTTGGAGTATTCTATGGTATGGGGAATGGTCCGGCCGAAACAGCCTATGAACAAGGTGTCGCGAGATTTTTCGGGAACCTCGGTCCATTTGTCCAAAATGGCCTGATGCGCTTCCGGCGCTTTTTTATATTGATCCAGAAAATAGCCGGAATCCGAGTCGCCCGTGAACATGTACTTCACGCCGGCGGGGACCTCCTTGCCGCCCTCCCGGTTTTTGGCGTTCATCCTCTCCATGATGAGCGCGTAAGGCTTTAGCTCCTGGGGACAGTAGTGGTTGCAGGTCATGCAGAAGGTGCATTCGTTCAATACCCGCTCCGGCTGCTCGCCGTTAAGCAGGCGTTTGATTTCCGCCTTGGACTCCTCCTTGCCCATTTGCATCACCGGGCATTTTTGCAGGCAGATTCCGCAATTGATGCAGGCGTCCTGGTCTTTGCCTGCAGGGATAAAAGCGTCGATATAGGATTTACTGGCCATGATCCCTCCCCAAAATAAATTATGATGATTTTATGAAAACAAAGCGCCGGACTATTAAAATGAATGGGACATCTTACACAAATTCATCCGATCGTGCAAATACTAATTCCGAATTTCCGCATGAGCCCATGGTGCGGGGTTTACTTCGCCAAAATCTCAAAAAGAATAGATCCCCGTTTCCGGGAGTGCGGCCTCTTCGCATCCTCATAAAGGAGCGCCAAACGCCCTTCGAATTTTCGTTCACCTCGAAAGGTCGTCATCCCGGCAAGGGCGATCCGTTTTTCAGGATCGTCCGCAAGCCGGGAGCGGCGTGATCTCCGGCTCCCGGCCTTGCTGAAGGAATGGCGGTTGAGCGTTTATCTTTTAGGCGCTGCGGCGGCTTGCATCATGCGGGTGTAGTTGCGGCAGAAGCGATCTTCGCCCAGGAGCATTTTGACGGTCAGGATCGCCTCCCGCATGGATGCTTCCGTGGGGTCTACAATGGCCGAATCCATACCGGCCGCATAGGCCAAGGTCAGAAAGGTTCGGTTGATGAGCATACGCTTGGGCAGGCCGAAAGACACGTTGCTAAGCCCCATGGTGATGTGGGCCTCGGGGAACTCCTCCCGAATGCGGCGGATGACCTCCAAGGTAATGTTGCCAGCCTGGATGTCGGTGGCAATGGAAAGCACCAGAGGATCGATGTAAAGCCTTTCATCGGCCAGGCCGCTTTCGCGGGTGCGGGCGATCATTTTCCGGACCACCTCCATGCGGGCGTCGACCGTTTTAGGAATCCCGCCTTCGTCCAGGGCCAGGGCGATCAACTCGCAGTCGTTGGCTGCGGCCAGGGGGAGAATTTCCTCCAGCCGCTTGGGCTCGCCGGATATGGAGTTGATCATGGGCTTTTGACTGACCTTTTCCAGGGCGGCTTTTAAAGGCTCGGGCCGGGAGCTGTCCAGGCAAAGCTGACAGTCCACGGCGTCCTGAACCACGCCCACCAGCCAGATCAGGTCCTCGGTTTCCGTATCGGGCGCGGAGCCTGCGTTCACATCCAGAAGGTTTGCGCCGGCCTCCACCTGAGCCTTCGCCAAAGCTGCGATGAATTCCGCGTCTTTCTCCTTGATGGCCTGGCCCACGGATTTCCTGGTTCCATTTATTTTTTCGCCGATTATCTTCATAAGGGTAAACTTCTCCTGTTCCTTTTTTTAAGGATTCAATAATGCCTGGCGCGACACCGTCCGCGCCTTAAAAAGTACGGGGTTGATTAGAAGCGCATGGCTTTCACGAGAACGCTGCTGAAGCTGGAATCGTTGGCCATTTCCACATGCACGGCGTTTCGGGCGATTTTTTCGGCCCGGCTTCTTTCCCGGCGGGAAAGCAAGGCCAGGCATGCTCCGTCCGCGGCTGCATTTCCGGCCTGCACGAATTCAGCGTCCGCCAGGTCTTCGGGCAGGAGGCGGATGGCCAGGGCGCTCTCCATATTCAGGTGAGACCCGAAGGCGCCCGCCATGTAGACCCGGGAGATTTCCTTGGCGGAAATTCCCATCTGTTGCAGCAGCTTTTGCACGCCGGCGTGGATGGCGCCTTTAGCCAGTTGGAGTTCCGATATATCCTTCTGTGTGATTATGATGTCTTGTTTTGCTTGGTCTTTTTCCTTGGTAGCCAGCAGATAATATTTGCCGCGGGGGCTTTTGTGCACTCCCTTGGCCTCGTAGGTAAAATGCCCGCGAGAGTCCAGGACCCCCGCCCTGACCATTTCGGCCAAAGCGTCCACAAGGCCGGAGCCGCAAATTCCTACGGGCGGCTCGTTGTTGATGGTGAAAATTTCAGGGCCGTTTTCCGTTATCCTCACCTTATGAATGGCGCCGGGGCTGGCACGCATGCCGTCGCGAACGTGGGCGCCTTCCAATGCCGGGCCCGAAGCGCAGGATGTGACGAACATGCCGCCGTCTGCGCCCGGCCTGGTTAGGACGATTTCCGTGTTGGTGCCAATATCCACTCCCAGGCAGGTTTCATCAGCCTGATCCAGGCCGCAGGCCAGTATCATAGCTGTATGATCCCCGCCCACAAAGCCCTCAATACAAGGAAAGACATACACTTTGGCGGTGGGAGCGTCTTTTATTCCGAACGCCTTTCCCGTAAGCTCCAGGGGATTGGAAAATCCTGCGGCGTAGGGAGACCGCGCCAGGGGGGAGGCCGGCAATTTTAACAGCAGGTGCGACATGGCGGTGTTGCAGGCGACCGAAATATTGGAAACCCTTTCCGGCTCGACGCCTGCATTTTTACATAATGCGCTCAGGAGATCGTTGATTGCATCCTTGGCCGCCGCCGACAGCCTGCCAGGTCCGTCCGGGTTATGAATGGCGTAGTCCAGACGGCTGATCACATCCTCGCCGTAGGAAATCTGGGGGTTCATGCACCCTTCCGAACAAAGGATTTCGCCGGTTTCCAAGTCCACCAGCCGCCCCGCTATGGTTGTGGTTCCCAAGTCAAAGGCGGCGCCTATGGGCGTTTTTTTTCCGGCAATCAGACCGATGGGAGCGCCGTCCTGCAAAAACACGGTCAACTCTCCGTTCGACTCCCGCAATGAGCCGGACAGGCGTCTTACAAACTCGGGGGATAGGGTCCACCCGTTTTCATCCCAAGCGTCCATAGCCTCGGACAGGCGACGCGAGTCCGAACGCTGGTCCTGCAAATTGGGCAAGGGGAGATTTACAAACCGGGATTGAACCAGCCGGTCTCCGTCCGGGCTTCGCATACGGCCTTCCAGTTGCAGGCTTTGTTCATGAACCATGGAGGCTTTGGGCACATGTATTTTTACATCGCCCAAAATGCGGGTCATGCAGGCCAAACGTTCCTGGGGGGCGGCCGAAGATTGCTCCAAAACCTTTAATTCCGACGAATCGGGAGGAGCGGCCCCGCCGGCGAGAATGTGCACCCGGCATTTTCCGCACTTGCCCTTGCCCCCGCAATCGGCGGCCAGGGGAACGCCGGCCGATTGGGCGGCCTGGGCGATTGTGGTTTCAAAGGGAGCCTCAATGCGCCTGCCCAGAGGCTGGAACTCCACCGTGCAAGTTTTTTCGGATTTGGATGACATTGCGCAACCCGCTGCTTCCCCGGCCCCGCCACAGAGAAGGATTGAACGGGGCCTGTGGGATATTTTTCAGGAAGCGGCGGCCCGGCCTTTGCTACCGGCCGCCGCTGCTTGATGGTTACCGGTTATGAAACTTTGCCGTACTCCCGGTTGGCGGCCACAAAGGCCTCCATATTCTCGAACTTGGTGTTCATGGGCGCGTCGCAGCCCGGCGTCAGCAGGAGGCCCTTGGGCCCCAGGTCCTGCACCAGGTTTTTGGTGTACTCGTATATATCGTCCGGCGTGCCTGCGGAAAACAGGGTGGGCGGCATGTCGCCCATGATAGCCGTGTGGTCTTCCAGGATTTCCTTGGCTTTGCGGATGTCGGTCATGCCGTCCAGGTTGAGGATGCACTTCTTTGGGGGAAGCTCCTTAAGCCTTTCCAGGTCGCGGGTCCAGTCCTGATCCCAGTGAAAAACCGGCGTGATCCCTTTTTCAATAAGCGCTTCAGCGACTCTACGGAAGTACGGCCATACAAACCGGTCCCATAGCTTGGGCGCCAGCATGGCGCTGGCCGTACGCCAGCCTCCCACCCATACGCCCATGACGCCTGTGGCCATGGAGGCCATGACGCCTTGTTCAATGAGCACCGGCACGAGCACTTCCATGGCTTCCTCGACCTTGTCCGGATTTCTGTAAAGGTCAAAAAAGAATTGGTTCATGGAGCGGGCGCCGCATAGAGGCTCAAAGGGAATGGTTGTGATACCGGATACGATGGGGTAGTATCCCGCTTCCTTGAACTTGGGCGCAATTTGCGTAATATTCTCCATCATCCAGGCGTTATGCTTGCCCATAAGCTCCATATCGCACACCTTGGGCAGCAGTTTTTCCACAAAGGCCGGAAAGCCGTTCTCAATGATGAAATCGTAATCCTCGGGTTTCATGACTTCCTTTTCCTGGACCTGCCAAAGGGCGTCCTTGTCCAGGTCGATGCCGGGTATCAGCACCTTGGAAAGCCAAAGGTTGGTCAGGTGCATGGGAAGCATGCCCGATTGCATGAAGTTAACGCCGTCCATGTCGCCCAGCTTTTTAATGGCTTCAATGGTCATGTCCACGCCCGCAGTCGCATCCAGGCAATATTCTTCCTGGGTCCGCCCCATGTATCTGGGGGCGAAAGCGCAGCCCATGAAAATGGAGGGAATCATGTCCACGGGTTCGTGGTTGATGGCCTTTTGGATTCTGGCTTTTCTTTCTTCATACAATTTTTCGTTTTCTTGACTCATGATAACCACCCCCGCGCCAATGTAACGGCCGCCTGGGCGTCTGCGCCCCAGTTGTCCGCGCCGGTGTATTTGCATACGGTTTCGTCAATAGGGCCGCCGCCGATCATGATCTTGACCTTGTCGCGCAGACCTGCTTTTTCAAAGGCTTCCACGGTTTCCTTGATGGAGTCGAAAGCCACGGTCAGCAAAGCGGACAGGCTGACCACCGTGGCGCCGGTTTCCTTGACTGCTTCTACAAATTTTTCGGCCGGTACGTCCACCCCTAGATCGGTCACGTCCATGTTGGCGGATTGGAGCATGCCCACGACCAAGTCCTTGCCGATGTCGTGGATGTCGTCTTTCACGGTTCCCACGATCACTTTTCCGGCTTTGGCGCTTTGTTCAGAAGCAAGATTCGGGCCGATCTCCTCGTTAATCTGCTTGAAAATTTCACCGGCCATCATGAGGTCGGAAATATAATAGGTTCCTTCTTCGAACTTCTTGCCCACGCCGATCATGCCTTCCTGGCAGGCGGCGAGAATGGCGTTGACGTCCACACCTTCCTCCAACTGCTTTTTCACCAAAGCCAGAACTTTCTCCTCTTCCAGCTCCGCCATCAATGCAGCGATATCGTTACTCATATTCAGTCTCCTTGTGAAGTCCGCCTTTCTTGCTCAAAAAAGGCGTGCAGCCGCCCTCGCGGCTTCAGTTGTCGTCCCCCATATACATTTCGTACCGAATTGTTTCCCCGGGCGGCACGATCCGAATATGGCTGCTTCCACCACCTTGGATCAACTCGTCGAACAGCGCGGTCGACCCAAATACTTCCTCATATTCCAACCCATGCTCCTTGGCCTTGGAGCGGGCGTAATCCTGGTATGATTGGGCATTGGCGGCGCCTTCCATTCCGATGTACGTCAAGCGGGTGTAATTTTTCAGAATGGCTTTCATAAGGCGATTCGCCGCCTTTTCCCCAAAGCGGCCGAGCATGTATTCGTATTCCGTAAACGGAGTGGAACCCACGTCCATCCAGCCTTTGCTCAGGAAAAAGGTGCCGGGCGCGGACTTCATGTGAGCCTTGTGCGCAGTTTTCGATCCCAGAAAAAGGCCGATGCAGTCGTCCACCAAAGGAAAGACCAGCCTGGACTTTTTCGATTTCAGGCCTTCCACAGCGCGAGAGCAGAGCCCGTACCCCAAAATCAGGGTTTCGTAGTTGTTTTCCTCCTCGTCGATGGCCTCCTGGATTGTGGTGCGCAGGCGATCCGGGTATACATGCAGGGAGGGGTCCAACTTCCTGACAGGCAGGTCCTCTCCTATTCTTGATTGAAGCTCGCTGGCTACGACTTCGCAGGCGATCAGGATTGATGGTGCGCGCATAAACACTTCTCCGTCCCCCCGCAATTAATTTCGACACAGGCGTCTTTTTGCGCCTCTTCAATGGACTCCATTACCAACTTCTCCACTTTTTCCGACGAAAGGCCCAAAACATGCGCGTTCAACGTTGCATGCACATGATCCAGCGCTTCGGCGAGGCCTCCCTCCACGGATGGGGCGTGCTTTGCGTCCACGGCGCTCACCCGCATCCAGGCGCCCTGGTCGTCTTGGGCGAAGGCTTTGAGGTGGCCGATTACGGCCCTATTTTCTTTGGAGCACTTGTCCGCCAAACTTTTTACAACGGAAAGAACTGCTGCTTCACAAACGGAAGCCGCGCCGCTGCTTGTGGGGCGCAGGTGCAGCTTCATGGCGAAAGGCTCCAGGTTTAATCCTTCCATGGAAAAATCCTTTCCAATATTTCCTGAGAGATTTCCTCCCGAACATTGATTGCAAAAACACTTTCCCCGGACAAATGACTCAGGGCGACCTCCCGGGCAAGATTCAGTTCCTCCTCCGAGGCGATGTCCGCTTTGGTGATGAGAATCATGTCCGCATGGGTGAGCGTGGAATCAATCAAAGGGCCGGCCACGGCCATGAGCATTTCCACCCGCAGGGAGTCGATGAGGCCCACTTTGGTCAGGCTTTCAAAGGGAACGCCCTGATAGTCCGCCAGGACGTTCATGAGGTTTTTGGGATCGGCTGCGCCGGAGGGCTCCAGCAGGACCACGTCCGACTGAAACTCCCGGTCGATTTTTTCCAGGGTTCCGATAACGTCTCCGGCCAGGGAGCAGCAGACGCATCCTCCCAGCATTTCCCACACATTGTGTCCAAGCTGTTTCATAATTTGGTTATCCACGCCGATTTCGCCCACTTCATTGACCAGAATGGCGGTTTGCTTGTTCAGGCTTTGGGCTTTCTCGGCCAGTTTCAGGAGGAGGGAGGTTTTTCCGGTCCCCAGAAATCCGATGATGATGACGAGTTTCATGGCGTCTCCTTGGGTGCGCGTTGTCACTATGTCACAATAAGCACTTATTATAATAAGTTGTCAATATAATTTTTACTATAAATTCTAACCCAGTCGGCCCAATAACGACTATTCCCAATAAATCAAATTTGTTGCCAAAATTTCCCCAACCGGCGTCTCTATCTCGCCTCCAAATCTTTTGATTTGATTTTATAGGATTAACCTATTATAATAATATCAATGGATGCGCCGAGGCCCCAGGGCCTCCTTGCTTTCCCATCCGCCAGGCGGCCGGCCCCCTATCGGCCTCGGAACGGCCGGCGCGTTTTTTTTTGGGTGAAGCTCCCCATGGCAAGCATAAGGGGCGTCTCAAGGCCTGCGCGCAGCAAGCCCAGGGGTGATGATTATCCCCCCTAAAATAATAAACTCTTGACCGGCGGAGAAAAATCAGAGCCAATAGGGAAAATCCGGACATAAAAGGCAGCCGAACAAATCCAGCAACCCTTACGACGCCTAAAACATGGACAAAGCACTTAAAATAGATCGAAAATCCTACCTGCCCGCTTACGCCCAGATTGTGGATATCATCCGAAAGCAAATCTCTTCGGGGGAGTATCCGCCGGGAAGCCGCCTTCCCTCGGAATCCCAGTTGTGCCGGCAGTTCCAGGTCAGCTCGGTGACGGTTCGCCGGGCCATAAGCGTCCTGGTGGAGCAGGGGGTTGTGGACACAACCCAGGGCAAGGGGTCTTTTATCAAGCCCCTGGAGCTGGGGAGCTTCTCTTTTGACCTCCGGGAGTTGCAGGAGGTTTTCGAAGACGAGGAAGACACCCAGGTCAAACTATTGAAGGCCAGAATAATAAAAGCGGATGCAGCGCTGGCCGACAAGCTGCCAGTGGAGGAGGGAGACCGCGCCATTCACATCTGCAGGCTGATTTCCAGCCATGGAGCCCCTCTGATTTATAATCACCAGTATTTGATATACGATCCCAGCAGGCCCATCGTGGAGTCGGAGCTGGACCTCACCTCCCTGGGCGGCCTTTTCGCAGGAACCGGCAAGACCAATTTAAAAAGGGGCGACCTGCGCCTTAAGCCAGCCTCCCTGAGCGAGGATGAAGCCCGGTATCTGCAGGAAAAACCGGGGACGCCCGCCTTTTGCCTGGAGCACACCTTTTTCGACTTGCAGGACAAGCAGATCAGTTGGGGCTGGTTCATCTTTTTGAATGAACGGTTGCATTTCGGCGCCAAGGTGGGAGTGTGACCCGATGACAGGAGTTGTTAATGGCTGGTGACGACGCGCTATTTCCCGATGCATCCTTTCTGATGCATCTCTTGATGGAATTAAGGGAAGAGGAATCCATCGCCCTGGTGGAGAAGCTCTTGAGCCAGGGGGTCGACCCGTTGATGATTGTGGAGTACTGCCAGTCGGCCATGCGGGACGTGGGCAGATATTATGAGGAGGGCCGCTATTATTTGTCCGGGCTCATGATGGCCGGAGAAATCCTTCGCCAGGTCATGGAAATGGTGCTGCCCATCCTTTCCAAGAACATTCAGGAAGAGGCTTCCGGACGGGTTTTGATCGGTACGGTGCAGGGAGACATTCACGACATAGGCAAGAATCTGGTGACCATGCTGTTTCGGTGCCACGGATTTGAAGTGCTGGACCTGGGCGTGGACGTTCCGCCCTCGGAATTTTTAATCAAAGCCAAAGAGTTCAAACCGGACATTGTCGCCATGTCCGCCCTGCTGACCACCGCCCACGACTCCATAAAGGCCGCCGTGGACCTCCTCGCCTCCCAACCCGTGGACCTGGCGCAGCCCATCGCCACTATCGTCGGCGGGGGATTTATGGACGAGCAGGTTTGCCGGTATGTGGGGGCGGATTTTTGGGCCAGGGACGCCGTGACAGGCATACGCATCTGCCAAAGGCGCCTGGAAGAGAAGAAATCCTCTACATAGCCCTGAGCCTTTGAAGCTAAAAACTAAAAAGCCCCGGAAGGCCGCGCCTTCCAGGGCTTTTTTGATTCAGGATTATTATTCGGAGGCGTCCTTGCTTCTCAAAGGACGCACCCGGACCATTAGATCGCCTTTGGCGACCTGCTGCCCTTCGGTCACGGCAACTTCAGACACCACGCCGGCGATGGCCGCGTCCAAAGAATTGAGCATTTTCATGGCTTCCAGGACCAAAAGCGTATCTCCCTCGGAAATCTTCTGATCCACTTCCAGGGAAATCTGGGCCACCACCCCGGTCATGGGGGCGCGCACCTCTCCCATTTCGGCCAGGGAGGCGATTTCCGCCTGGGTAAGCTCCTTCTGCGGCCCCGCCTGCCCCTGGGAGGCTTCCGGGTAATGATGGAAGGGCTCCAGATGATGGTCCACGTACAGGTAATTCAACTGGCTGCCGTCATGCAATTCCTGGGTGCTGGCAAAGGTGACGGAGTGGTGCTTGCCCGTGTGGTCGGCGAAGGTCACCACCTCTTCCGCATCGAACCCGCCCTGGCGCAGCCATACGGACGGAGGCAGCACATAGGTCTTGCCATATTCCTCCTCGAACTTGAGGAAGTTCACGGCATCCCTGGGATGCTGGAGATACAAGACCAGTTCCTCAATGTCCGCCGGGCGGCCCAAAGCCTTTTCCAGTTCAGCCTGTTCGGCCTCCAGGTCTACGGGCGGGCATTCCTCGATGCCGGAATCCCGCTCCACAATGGCTTTCCAATCCTTGCCGAAGGCGGCTTCGTATATTTCGTCCGCCGGCCTGTAGAATGGGAAGGGCCCGTAGCGCTCCAGAAGCAGGCGCTTCAAGTCCTCGGAGGCGTTAACATAGCGTTTGCCGGACAGCGTGTGCGTGACCGCCGTGGTCCAGAGGATCTGGGATCCCGGGGTGACGCTCCAGTAATTGCCCAGCTCCTTGTGGACCCGGGGCAGCTCCTTCATGAGGATTTCGTTCATGCGGTCCAGAAACCCGCCCTTGACCGCCTGCTCAAAGCTGGAGCCCATGGCGCCGCCGGGCAGTTTGTGGGTGTGGACCGTGGGGTCGAAGCCCTTGAACTGGGACTCGAACACGGCGTAAGCCGGACGCTCCTGTTTGAGCTTGTCCGAGGTTGCGATCACGGCGTCCCGATTAATTCCTTCGGCCTTGTATCCCATGTCCTCCAGCAGATCCAGGACCGTCAGCAGCGGAGGCGGGCCGAAGAAACCGGTCATGGCATGGTCGGCGGCGTCAATGATTTTCGCGCCGGCCTGAACGGCGGCCAGAATTCTGCCGATGTCGTTTCCGTCCGTATTATGGCCGTGGTAGTGGATGATCAGCTCCGGGTAGGCGTCCAGCAGCGCGGAAACCAGTTGGCCGATGCGCTGGGGGGTTCCCAGGCCCGAGTGGTTTTTCAGGGCCAGCAGAATATCCGGGCCGGTGACGTCCAGGATTTCGCCCACTTTCTTTACGTAAAATTCGTCCGTGTGCTCCGGGCCGGTGGAAAAGCACACCGTGGCCTCCAGGAACTTGCCCGCCCTCTGAACTTCCTCAAACACGGGAATCATGTTGGGGACGTGGTTCAAAAAGTCGAAGACCCGCCAGACTTCCACGTACTTGGCGAATTCCTTGACCGTGAGCCTGAGGACGTTTTCGGGATAGGGCCTGTACCCGAAGAGGTTGACGCCGCGGCACAGGGTCTGGAACATAGTGTTGGGCATGAGGCTGCGAAGAAGCTGCAGCCGCTCAAAGGGATTGATCTGCTTGCGGAGCATATCCACATGCACCGAGGCGCCGCCCGTGATTTCCAGGGAGAAATATCCGGCCGCCTCCCTTTCGGGAGCGACCAGGATGTCCGTATGCGCCAGGATGCGGTTTTTAAAGTCCGACTGGGACAAGTCCCTCGCCGTATTGGTGACAAAATAGGAATCGGAGCCGCGTATGGCTTTTAGAGCCTCTTTGACGTCCGAGCCCGGAGTGATGCGAATAGACATATCATCTCCTTTATATATGCTAAGGCCTGCTAAGCCTGTTATTCGGCGAAAATGTTCTTTCCGTGATAATGGATGGCGGAAAGCAGCTTGGCCACCTTGGCTTCCTGGGCCTCCTGGTCGCTGTAGTCGTACAGCTCGGGATGGCGCTCCAGGTATCCGGTGTCAAAGGCGCCGGAGGCGAACTCCGGCTCCAGCACCAGCTTGCGATAGAACGGGATGGTGGTCTTTGGGCCCACGATCCGGTAGTTCTTCAGAGCCCTGGACAGCCGGGAGACCGCCTCGTCCCAGCGGAAGCCGTACACCGTGAGCTTGACCAGCAGGGAGTCGTATTCCGTGGGGATGGTGTAGCCCTGATAGGCCATGCCGTCCAAACGAATGCCGGGGCCGCCGGGGGAGTTATACACGGCCACGTGCTTGCCGCTTTCCGGGGCGAAATCCTGCTTGGGGTCTTCGGCGTTGATCCGCATTTCAATGGCGAATCCGCGGCAGAAAACCTCGTCCTGGGTCACGTCCAGCTTTTTGCCCTCGGCCACGCGAATCATGCGGCGGACAATGTCAATTCCAGTGACCACTTCGGTCACGGTATGCTCCACCTGGAGGCGGGTGTTGATTTCCAAAAAATAAAAGCTGTCGTCCGAGTCCACCAGAAACTCCACGGTGCCTGCGTTGACGTAGCCCACGTGTTTGGCGTATTGGATGGCCGACTGGCAGATTTTTTCCTCCAGGGCCGGGTCCAGCAGGCTGGGGGCGATTTCCACCAGCTTTTGGTGCCTGCGCTGGATGGAGCAATTCCTGCCGCCCATATGGATGACGTTTCCATGCTGGTCGCCCAAAATCTGCACTTCAATGTGACGGGGATTGACGATTCCTTTTTCCAGATACAGGCGGCCGTCGCCGAAAGCGGAAATGGCTTCGTTCTTGGCGATTTCAATCTGGCTTAGCAGTTCCTTTTCCGAGTCCACCTTGCGGATGCCCCTGCCTCCGCCGCCGGCGACCGCCTTGAGCATGACGGGATATCCGTATTTTGCGCCGAATTCCACGGCGGCGCGCTTGCCGTCGCCGCCGGGGGGGAGGATGCCGCTGCCGGGAATGGTGGGCAGCCCCGCCTCTTCCGCCAGACGGCGCGATATGGTCTTGTCTCCCAAATCCTGAATGGTGGCTGCTGAAGGTCCTATGAAAACCAGCCCTGCTTCTTCGCAGGCGGCGGCGAACTGGGGGTTTTCCGCCAGGAACCCATAGCCGGGATGCACGGCCTGGGCGCCGCTCTTTCGCGCAGCCCAAATAATGCGGTCAATGTCCAAATAATCCTTGCGGGGGCCGGGGCCTATCCACACAGCCTCGTCGGCGATGCGGAGATGGCGGCTTTCTGCATCGGGGGATTCGTAGATCGCCACCGCCCGTTTCCCTTCTTCCTGAACGCCGCGGCACAACCGGATGGCAATCTCGCCGCGGTTTGCTACAAGCACTTTTTCAATGGGGGGAATTGTGTTCACGCGATTCTCCTTCTATTTGGATTTTCGGCCATAGCCACACTACAAAACCGGCCGAAGGAACCTTTGATTGTAGCACAGTATTACTCAATCAGCAAAAGCAAAATTTGTTCGGCCGTACAATCCCGTAATTCAGGCAGCCGGTCAGTCTGTGAAATGCTTCCCATTATCAATGTGAGATTTCTCGTATTTTTGCTGTGAAAGGCTTCATTTACATCTTATGCAAGCTCTTGTAGACATATACCGTGGCTCCCAGCGGCTACGCCATGACGACAGTCAAACAAACCGGCGCTGGGGAAGGAGGTAAGGACCATGAGAAGGCGCCCTTTATCAATCACAATCATCGCATGGACGCTCATCGTTATTGGATTAAACATTGCTTTTTTGACCTTGCTGGTTATGCCCACCACGCCCGGCCTCAAGGAATACACCCTGGCCAATCTGCCCCCTGAACTGTTTTACATCCTGGCCTTTGCATCGGCGGGAATCTCCCTTTTCTCCGGGATGTTCATGCTGGGCGGCGCCAATTGGACCCGGTACATGTGCCTGGCCTACGGCGCGGTTTTTCTTGCGTGGTCATTCGTCGCCCTTCCGGGCAACGGCCTGCTGATTCCGGAAATGGGAGTGTTCGCGATTATCTTATTCTTTTTATTCAAGCCCGGCGCCAGGGATTTTTTCGCGCCCAGGGGCATGACGGCCACACAGGATCACGGTATTTTTTAATTGAACCGCAAGCATTTATCACCCAGTTTATCCTTCCGAATTCACCCTGCAGGGTGCACGGACAAGTGCATCCTGTTTCCGCAAAACCGGATTGACATGCGGTAAACCCTCATCGTACTATACACCCTTCTAAGCCTTTTGAGGCGTTGCGTCATCGCAGGCCTCTTTTTATTGTTCTCATTGTACAGTTTTAACATTTCGGCGCTAAGGTCGTCCGGAAAGGTTTTCGCCGTGGATCTGATTTGGCAGTATAAAAGCGTTTTGTTTGCAATCATTATTGCAATAGCCTATTTCTTTTTCATCAGACCCCGGCTGAAAGCGGGCGTAAAAGCCAAGGAGCAAGAGGGGCCGACCTATGTCTGCGACCAATGCGGAGACATGGATTGCGATTGCCACCCCCTGGAAGAATCAGAGGATCCGGCAGCCGCTCGGGAAAGGCAACACGACCATACCAACGATTAACTTATTAAAATAATAATACATATGGAATGCCAAGGAGGATACGCCATGAGAATTTTAACCCGCTCGGATTTCGACGGCCTGGGATGCGCCGTTTTGCTGAAGGAAGTGGGTATGATGGACGACATCAAATTCGTCCACCCCAAAGACATCCAGGACGGACTGGTGCAAGTGACCTCGGACGACATCCTGGCGAACATTCCTTACGTCCCCGGATGCGGCATGTGGTTCGACCATCATTCCAGCGAAGAGGAAAGAAAGCTCCACGGAGAATTTGAAGGAAGCTGCGATCCAAACGCCCCCAGCGCAGCCCGGGTGATTTACGACTACTACGGGGGCAAGGAAAAATTCTCCGATCCTCATTTCGACGAATTGATTGCAGCCGTGGACAAAGCGGACTCGGCCGATTTCACCGCCGACGAAATTCTCAACCCCAGCGGTTGGGTGCTTCTTTCCTTTGTCATGGACCCGCGCACCGGCCTCGGCAGGTATCACGATTACCGCATCAGCAATTACGCCCTGATGCTGGACATGATCGATTATTGCCGGAGTAAAAGCATTGACGAAATTCTGGAAGTTCCCGACGTTCAGGAAAGGACCATGCGCTACTTCGAGCAGGACGCCCTGTTCCGGGGGATGATCGATCAAAAAGCGGTGGTTCGCGGCAACGTTATCGTCCTGGATCTCAGGGATCAGGAGGAAATTTATACGGGCAACCGTTTCCTCGTCTACAGCATGTTCCCGGATCAAAACATCTCCATCCAGGTGATTTGGGGCTTTCAGCGCCAGAACATCGTCATGACCTGCGGACATTCCATCATCAACCGGACGTCCAAGACCAACGTGGGCTCCCTCTGCCTGAAATACGGCGGCGGCGGCCACGAAAAAGTGGGGACCTGCCAGGTGCCCATAGAAAAAGCGGACGCGATTTTGGAAGAAATTATCGCCCAAATGAACCAGGACGGATAAAAACGCCCTTTGATAAGAACGAGATCAAGGAGGAAAACCGGCTGCGGTTTTCCTCCTTGTTATTGCAGGGGGCCTTGCATAACCCATAAAAAGCATTATTGTTTTTATATGTTTTAAACCCGGCGTTCCCCATGGAGGGGGCGTGAATCTCAAGGAGGAGTTCATGAAAACCATTTTAGAACTGATGCTGGCATTCACTCTGACGGCCATATCCATCGCGGCCGTGCCGTTCGCCATGGCCTACGCCATGATTCCGGAAAACAGCAAAACCGCCAAAAGGCTGCCCGCGCCCAAACGCTAAGAACTGTTTGTAACGCCGCGCCTCCCCGGATAGCGGCGGTCCGCATCCCACCCGCACCCGAAGCATTCCCCTGAGTGCAACCACTTGACTTCACTTAAAAAATAAAACGACCGCTCGCTCCTTGATTGTTACGATTGTTTGACCATTAGATGCACCTTCTCTATATGGCGGATGCATCACAGAAAAAAGTTAGTCTTTTAGCCAAAGAGACCCTCAAAGCCAGCCTATGGATACTCCTATAGCATACATAATTTTCTTCAGTCTATAAGTCGCACCCCTTGAACAAACGACACATAATAGCCTTTATATCCCTGCATTTTTTGCTTGACAAGCAGAAGACCACATAGTAATTTTTATCTATCATGTAAAAATTTAACCATATTCATCCACAATAGGCTTTTTTTAGGCTTTTACTGGGGAAAGTAACTGTGATGTTTTTTTCCCTTCGTCTAATGGTGAGAGCGGCAAAAACAGCCCCCAAAAAGTATGCTTTACCTCCCTTCTCGCGACGACTTTTGGGAGGTGCCCTAGTCATTATGGATTCAGCCAATATGGGAGAAGAAAGAAATGGCTAGATCTATTACCCCTACTTCTTCATACTCCGATGTTCTCATTCAACTGATTCCAGCGGAAATGGTAAGCGCCTATATTGCCATCCAGGAAATGGCGATAGACTGCCCCAGACATAAAGACGTTGTCTTGCTTGGATCGGCGCTGATCTTGCTTATAGCTTTACCATTTTATCTATTTAAAATTCAGGGGGTTGTATCAAAAAGACAGATAGTTGTGACGATGGTTTCATTTGTAATCTGGGTTTTTAGCGTTGGAGGAAGATTTATTGATCCCATTTCGACAGACCCAATATGGAGAGCCGCAGCCTTAATCCTTTGGACAACTTTTGCACCTATGTTTTATGTTCAAACAGGACAAGACGCAAATGACTAAATCCATTACAAGCTGTAGGGCTACGAAAAAATGCTTTAATTGTTTCGTTTTCTTATTCATTTTATTAACATGGATTTTCCCAACATGTGGTTTTTCAAAAGAAATGGACCCTCCAAGATACGGAAAAAACGCGTTTTATTCGTTTCCTGTGGGCACAGTTGCTTTTCTTCCAGGCATAATAGACGAGGCTGATGCTAAAGAATTTATTCAGTTCTGTATATTGCCTGAGTCGGGTGCATACCAACTGCAGAAGCAAGTTGAATACTGGTTTGTCGTGAATCACCATCTTCCTCGTGAAACAGGTACATTTTCCTACATCGGCGTTTCAGCGCTTTCCTTTTTGGATAGAAATGTAAAAAAATTAGATCAGCCTGTTTCTATGTTCAGAAATGCCGGTTGGTCCCGTTTAGACGACGCTAACTTTTCAAACAATAACGAGAGACGAGTTGGATCTGAAATTTCACCAAGAGATTTTTTTGCGTTCCATAAAGAAACAAAAAATCTCTTCGATCAAGATCGACAATTAGGACACCCATGGCATGGAAATTTCACCAAAACGCATAGTTCATTCTCAGAGAGAACGTATTGGGACTTAGGCTCAATTTTATATGGGGATTTATCAACCTACGGTTTTGATAATGAAATATTCCAAAATGCATGTACGCGTGTTGATGGAAAACTCCTCCGATTTCAATTTACATCAAAGAAAAATTCAAATAACCCTCTCATATTTAGGTTGAACGGAACAAACAGAACTGGCTCATATTTAAAACTGTTTTCACCTGATCATTATAATGACTTTTACAGGACGTTCTCCTTAACCTATACAGAAGATTAGTCTTTGAAGGGTTGAAATTTGTTTCTGGATACATCCTTAGTACACGACTAACTTCATTTCCGATTGAAATTTCAGAGGGAGCGATGTAGCGATGAGTACAGTATTCTTTATGGTTATGGGCTTCACATTTTCGATAGTCTGTGGGCATGCTGTCGTTTCTAAATTCAGTGATTGGTTTGCACATGAAATTGAGAAAGAGTGTAGAGGTTGGGAGATAGATGTCAATATTTGTCAACAATCTATTTTTAGAGTAAACATATTAGCTGCCACTGTTGGACATGTCGAAAGAATATTTTTTACCGTGGCAACAATCATTTCGCCAGCTTCTGGTCCTGCCGTCATGGTTGGATGGCTTGCCTTAAAAATGGCCACCAATTGGCATCCTTATTCGTCATCTTCAACAAAATGCAAAGAAGAGTCGCAAGTCTTAAGAGCAAAGGCAATGGGGGCAGTTTCAAGCGGCTTACTGTCTATGTTGTTCGCCCTGTTTGGAGGCTTGCTGTGTCGTCTTGGCCTTTGAATGAGCAATAATGGATTCTCGCCCCCCCCTGACTAATCGATTAACCTTGCACCATTATGAAATCGCACATAATTTCTGCGCTATAGTGACAAACTAACATAGTTTATCAATCCATAATCAGCCCGCAATATGGCTTTAGGGGACATCCTAAAATCGGTTTATGCGTTTTGTTCATCACTTTCAAAAAATTCTGGCTGTTTTTTAAACTTCCCGTAATCATACTTGTGGACTCTTGAGGACATCCGTCAAAAACTCGAAAGACTGATAGGGACGATGGGAAAAGGGAGTAATTTGACTGCTTGGGCAAGCCCCCTGAGAGGGGCCTGTAAAATAAAATTTTGGTTTTCGGCCGCACGCATGGAAGCGGTTTTATTCCCGATCCCTGTAGGGAAGGTGCGGAGAAGGATGAGGCGGAGGTATGCATTCCCACATGCACCATGGGAGCGAGTCCGAAAAGCATGAACCATGGGAAACATGAACAGCAAAAAACATAAACCACGGAACACACGGAAGACACGGAAGGGTCGTTTTCAGTGTTTTCCGTGTCTTCCGTGGTTAACATTGTTGTTTTAAAGGCCAGGGACGCTGGATTCCCGATAGGGACATTCGGGAATGACGATCCCCCCAATCTGACCTTCCCCCGCCAGCGGGGAATGGACGTAGGGGCAGGGTTTTCCTGCCCAAGGGGTGGTAGATCCAACCCCTACGCGGGCGCAGCAAGCGGAGGCCCTGCGAACAATCGGGCGTGGCAAGCACCGTCTAATACGGCCAGGAAAATGGGCATGCCAAAGGCGGCGCCCCTACAAGACGCAGCAAGCGACTCCCTTACAAGATTTAGGACCTTTGGGAATGAATGCGAAAGAATAAGGACGCCGCTTTGCGGCGGATTTGTGGGCAGGTGCGGCCAGCCGCACTGACGTTGGGTTTCGCAGGC
The DNA here is from genome assembly GCF_000429905.1 of Desulfatibacillum aliphaticivorans DSM 15576. Lineage (NCBI taxonomy): Bacteria > Pseudomonadati > Thermodesulfobacteriota > Desulfobacteria > Desulfobacterales > Desulfatibacillaceae > Desulfatibacillum > Desulfatibacillum aliphaticivorans. Next base: position 41,539 of record NZ_AUCT01000008.1, read on the forward strand.
TCGAGCCAATCAACGCCGTTGTTTCGGCAAATGCTTTTTTCTTGCCATTTTCAACTTCGTTTGCTAACAAACGTTCCATGGAAGAGGAATATCGCCCCCCCAAATATTTTTTAGCCTTGCTGACCTTTCAGGCCGCCCGAAACCTGATCTCCTACTACAATCGCGAGTTGGAGCCCATGGGGCTGACCGGCGCCCAGGCCAACGCCTTGGGCATCCTTTTCCGAAAAAAAAACCTGAGCTTGGGCGAATTCGCCGCCCGTGCGGGAATCGGCAAGGCCGCCGCGGTTTCCATGATCCATCGTTTGACGGAAACGGAGTTCGTCACCGCCGTGCCCGACCCCAATGACGCCCGGAAGAACATCATCAACGTCACGGACAAAGCCATCAAGGTGATCGCCCCCGCCATGGAAATCGTCCGCCACCTGGAAAGCACGGTGGAAGAGGCCCTGGGCGAGGACGTCTTGAAAACCCTGGTGGAAGCCCTTAAAGTAATCCGCAATCTGGAATTTTAAATTATTTGGATTGGAGATATATCCGGCCATGATTGAATCCATAACGGAAAGTCCTTTATACAAAATTGTTAATCCGAAAAGCATTGCCTTTTTAGGCGCATCCAACAGTTTCGGGGCCATGGGCGCCAATTGCTTCGACTCCATCATCAAAAGGGGATTTGAAGGGGATCTGTATCCGGTCCATCCCCGGGACGAGGTGGTCCAGGGGTACAAGGCTTATAAAACCGTGGAGGAATTGCCCTGCGCGCCGGACCTGGCCATCATGGTCATTCCAACGCGGGTGGTTTTGGAAGCCATGGAGGCTTGCGGAAAAAAAGGGATCAAAAACGTCATCTGCGTAACCGCCGGATTCAAGGAGGTGGGCGGGGAAGGCCCTGAGCGGGAAAAGGAGCTGGTGCGGATCGCCGAAAAATACGGAATCCGTTTTATCGGACCCAATTGCATCGGCGTTACCAACGCCAGCGCCAAGCTGAACACCACCTTTTTGGCGGACAACAGCAAGCCCGGATGTATCGGCCTGGCTTCCCAAAGCGGCAGCTTCGTCACGCAGATGTTCAACTACCTGGATCGCATGGATCAGGGATTTTCCACGGCGTTTTCCGTGGGAAACGGCGCCAATATCGACCTGGTGGACTGCCTGGAATATTTGGGCGCCAGCCCGGATACGAAAGTGATCGCCCTATATGTGGAGGGAATTGCCCGCGGCCGGGAGTTTATGGAAACGGCCAAAGCCATCGTCCCCCACAAACCTATTGTGGCTATTTACGTAGGAGGCAGCGAGACCGGCAAACGCGCCACCTTCTCCCACACCGGAACCATGGCTGGCCCCGACGCCCTGTACGACGGCATGTTCCGCCAATGCGGCATCATCAGGGCCTCGTCCATTGTGGAGTTGTTCGACTTTGCCTGGGCCTTGGGCTGCCTGCCCATGCCCAAAGGAAAAAACACGGCCATCCAGACCAATTCAGGCGGCCCGGGAGCCACGGCCGCGGATTGCTGCGGACGCGCGGGTTTGACTTTGCCCTCCCTTTCTCCCGAGACTCTGGAAAAGCTGAAAGACCTGCTGCCGGGCACGGCCAGCGCCAACAATCCCATTGATATCACCTTTGCCAGAAACCCCAGGGATTTCTGGCACGCCATCCCCAAAGCGCTCCTGGAAGACCCCAATATTGATATGCTCCTCACCTATTACCTCACGCCCCTCCAGGCAATTAAGAGGCCTTTGATCAGTTCGGGCGTGGAAGAAGCGGAAGCGGAGAAAATGGCCGTGGAATTTCTGAAATCCTTTGCCCAGGATACGGGAAATCTTTTGGGAGAATACGGAAAGCCCATGGTGGGCTTCACCTTCCGGGGCCTGGAGGAGCCTTTTCCATCCATGCTGCGCAAACAGGGGTGCCCCATCTTCTCCTCGCCGGAACGGGCGGCGGCGGTTCTATCCGCCATGGTGCAATATGTGGAGTTCAAGGCCAGGCTGGAAGCCTGAAGGGCCAAATTCAGGATCTAATTAAGAACTCTTTCCATTAATAGGGTACTTAGCTTATTTTTTTAGAGAATTGGCTTGCAAATTCAATTTTATGCAAAATTGTATTATATAAATAAATTTTGTTTTGGCGCTTGTTCAGCATGTTGAAAGCCTCCCGCCTCCATTGAAAAGTATGAGGCTGCGTTCATATTCCTCTTCAGAAAATCAAGGCCTGAAAAAAGCCATACCTCCCCCTTTGCGGGGATAAAGAAGCACTCGGATAACGGTATATGCACAAGGTCGATGGGCCTGGTTTTGTTGGGTTTCGTCGGCTCCACCCCCCACGTCTCGATTGGAATCTTGTCGGCTTACTGAATTTAGGGGGGGGACTTTAGGCAGGCGCGCCGGGGGGATTTCCTTGGCCCCAAAAAGGGCAAGCCCTGCCTGGAGGAGAGAGTCAGGCAGGGCTTGTTCACTATCGGGGAGGCTTTCGCCTCCCCAGGGGGTCGCACTGGTTTATAGATTACATGTGAGAGGCTTTCTGGAAATCGGGGTAAGCGGTTCCGCCGTGTTCGCCGTAGTCCAGGCCTTCCATTTCCTCTTCGGGGGTGACGCGGAGGCCGATGGTCATGGAGATGATTTTGAACATGATGAAGCCGCAGCCGAAGGCCCATACGAAGGCGGCCAGGATGCCGACCAACTGAACGCCGACCACGCTGGCGCTGAATCCGCCCATGTCGAAGATGCCGGCGGCCAGGGTTCCCCAGGCGCCGCAGACGCCGTGCACGGACACTGCGCCGACCGGGTCGTCCACTTTGATTTTGTCGAAGAAGACGACGGAGAAGACGACCAGGATGCCGGCGACGATGCCGATGATCATGGAGCTTCCGGGAGTTACGTTAGCGCAGCCGGCGGTGATGCCGACCAGGCCGGCCAGGGCGCCGTTGAGGGACATGCCGATGTCGGGTTTGCCGAACATGATCCAAGCGGTGATCATGGCGGCGATGCAGCCCATTGCAGCAGCCAAGTTCGTGTTCACAAAGATCATGGCGATGGAAGTGTCAGCCGTGGTGGTGGAGCCGGGGTTGAAACCGAACCATCCGAGCCACAGGATGAAGACGCCGAGAGCTGCCAGAGGCATGTTGTGGCCGGGGATGGCGCGGGCTTTTCCGTCTTTATCGAATTTGCCCAAACGGGGGCCGACTACGATGGCGCCAGCCAGAGCCACCCAGCCGCCGATGGAGTGGACGACCGTGGAGCCGGCGAAGTCAATGAAGCCCATGCCTTCCAGCCAGCCGGAGCCGTTCAGCAGGCTTCCCCAGGCCCAGGAGCCGAAGATGGGGTAAATGAGGGCGCTCAATACGGCGCTGTATGCCAGGTAGCCGATGAACTTGGTGCGTTCGGCCATGGCCCCGGAAACGATGGTGGCGGCGGTGGCGGCGAACACGACCTGGAACATCCAGAAGGCCAATATCCAGGGATCGCCGTCAACAGGGTTCCAATCGGACAGGAAGAAGCCTGTGGTTCCGAACCAGCCGGTGCTGCTGGCGCCGAACATCAGGCCAAAGCCGATGGCCCAGAAAAAGAAGGTTCCCATGGAGAAGTCCATGAGGTTTTTCATCATAATGTTAATCGCGTTTTTGGCGCGGGTGAAACCGGTTTCAACCATGGCGAAGCCGGCCTGCATAAAAAAGACCAGCGCGGCGGCCACCAGGGTCCACAAAAAGTTGGCGTGCGTCTGCACCAGTGCAATGGCGTCTGCATTGGTTGCAACGGTGGGAACGGCGTCGTCGGCCATGGCGTAAGAGGCGGCTATCCCGAAGATGAGTGTGTAAATGGCTTTTTTCATTTTTTTCTCCTTATAGTGTAAAGTCTTTGCTGCTCAAGTACTCAGGATCAGATAGCCTCTGTTCCCGTTTCGCCTGTACGGATGCGAAGCACCTGCTCAACAGGCATGACGAATATTTTTCCGTCGCCGATTTCACCGGTTTTGGTTGTTTCCAAGATAGTCTGGATGCACTGCTCCACCATTTCGGCCTGGATGACGACTTCCACCTTGACCTTGGGTACAAAGTCCACCGCGTATTCCGCGCCTCTATATATTTCGGAATGGCCCTTTTGCCTGCCGAACCCCTTCACCTCAGTGATGGTCATGCCTTTGACTCCCATATCCGAGAGTCCTTTTTTGAGTTCGTCCAGTCTGAATGGTTTGATGATGGCTTCAATTTTTTTCATTTCCCAACTCCTTTCGTGAGTGTGTGTGCCGCCTTCTGTAATGGCAAGGCTTGTGCCAGGAGCTGAAAAAAATTTTATTTGGAGCTTAAGATATTGGTTTTGAAGGAGAAAAAATTTTCAGGAGGAGTAAAAAGCAAGGAGAAAAAATAAATATTTACTACAAATTTGTACTTCATCTAACTATGTAATACATTTTTGTAAAATTATTGCGAAACAGGTCGGTTCCTGTAATCAGTTTCTGAAATACCGCAAAATCCCGCAGGGCGGCGTCCGGACCACGCCGCCCAAAACAAACAATTTATCATTTCTTTTCCAGCACTTCCCAGATCCAGCTCATGGCCGCCATCATCTGGGAGAAGCCCACGCTGGTCAATGCCAGCAAAGCCGCCTGGGAGACTTCCTCGGCCGTGGCGCCTTCCTTGAGGGCCTTGCGGGTCTGGGACATGACTCCGCCCCGGGATCCGGTCCCGATGGCAACGCCTAACTTGACCAAATGCCGTGTCTTGGGGTCCATGGGGCCTGACGCCAGGCACTCGGCGGCCAGTTTTTCGTGGAGTTGGGAAATTTCCGGATATTTTTCGGAAAAGGACTTGAAGAGTTCGGGAAGATACATGTCAACCTCCTTGCGGCGGCCCTGAAAACAGGCCTGAAAAGGGATGCGAATAAGAAAATTACCAAAACGTCAAAACCCGGCAAGCGCCCGGTTAGGCAAGCTCCCGGACCTTGGCGATGTTCGCAACCTCCCCCATGACCACCAGGGTTGTGCCCTGGGCCAACTCCATGGCTGCGTGCGGATTGAACTCGATATCAAAGGCGCCCAGCTTGCGCGCGCCCAAAACCAGCAGCCCGTATTTTTCCTTAAGGCCTGCGCTCCGGATGGTTTTCCCCACCAGAGGAGAGTGCTCCGAGATGGTGATCTCATGGATGCGCAGGGTCCGGTCGCCGGTGCGAAGCATTTTATCCAAAAAGCTCACGGCCGCCGGCCGGATCATTTCGGAGGCCATACGCATGCCGCCGATGAAATTGGGAGAGACCACGCTGTTGGCGCCGGCCTTTCTTAGTTTGGGTTCTATGCTGGAATCCACCATCCGGCTGATGATGCGAATGCGCGGGTTAAGCATGCGCGCCGTCATGGTGACGTAAAGGTTGTCTTTGTTGTTGGGCAGGGCGATGACGATGCCCAGGGCGCGTTCTATGCCCGCCAGCAGCAGGTTGTTGTCGTCCGTGGCGTCGCCCTGGATGAACAGGATGTCCTCCACCGTGCTTTGGCACTGGTTGATTTTCCCCTCGTCCATTTCAATGACCACCACCTTTTCGTTGTTTTTGGATAGCTCCGCCAGCACGTGGCGGCCGGTCTGCCCTCCCCCGCACACGATGTAATGGCTGTCCAGTTTAGCGATCCGCTTTTCCATGCTTTTTCTCCTGAGAATCCCGGAAAACTCCCCTTCCACAATCACGGCGGTGAGCGTACTGATGCCGTACATGATGATCCCCAACCCAAAGGTGATGAGGAAGATGGTGAACACTTCCGCGTAAGGGTTTCCCGTTACCGGCAGAACTTCCCCGTATCCCACGCTGGTCAGGGAAATAACGGTCATGTACACGCAATCCAGGAATGCAGGCTCTCCTTCAAATAAAATATAGTATCCCAGGCTTCCTCCCAGGACGATGAGGAAAATTATGAACACCACATATTGAAGTCGCTGCTGTATGCCCATTGACCGATTTCTCTTGTGTTTTGAACGGTTTTTTTCATTGTATCTCAAGAAAAGGAAAATGCAAGCAAAAGCGGCGCCGCCCATCGGGCCTGGGCCGGGCGCCGCCGACCTTGACAAGAGTCCGGCATGGAATTACCCTGAAGAATATGGATTTTACGCTCGTTTCCAGGAGGTCGAGCATTTTATGACGCATATTATTCAGGAATCTTTGGCAGGCCAGTTTCTTATCGCCATGCCTGCGTTAAATGACCCCAACTTCGCCCTGTCCGTCACCTATATCTGCGTTCATAACCAGGATGGGGCCTTTGGTTTGGTGATTAACCAATCTTTCGACTCTGTAACCGGCAAGACCCTGTTCGACCAAATGGACATGCCCGCCGTAAAAGCGGCCGAAAATCAGACGGTGCACATAGGCGGCCCCGTTCACCAGGGGTATGTGTTCGTGCTCCACGGGCGCCCCATGGAATGGAAGGCCAGCCTTCAGATTTCAGACACGGTGGCCATGAGCAATTCCACGGACATTCTTCAGGCCATCGCGTCGGGAGTCGGGCCTGATCCCTGCATGATATTCCTGGGCTGTGCGGGCTGGGCGCCGGGACAGTTGGAAGCCGAACTGGCGGAAAACTCCTGGCTCACCTGCCCCGGCAACGACGACCTGCTTTTCCGCACGCCTTTGGAGGAGCGCTGGGAAAAGGCCGCCCAAAGCATTGGGGTGGACCTCAACTTGCTCAGCGGAGTCGCCGGCCACGCATAGGCGCGGAAAATCAGCTCTCGTCTTTGAACTTCTCCGTATAGGCGGTCTTGATGACCGCCGTTACGGAGGAGGCTCGGGGAAACTGCTCCCGGTTGATGACCAGGTCGAACTCCTCCATGGTCATTTCCTTTTTCCGGAACATCTTCTTGAAAAAGCCCTGCTGCTCCCGATCAAAACGTTCCAGAGCCCCGACAGCATCCTCGGTCACAAGCTCCCTTTCCATGATCTGGGCAATCCTGCGGGACCGGTACTCCCGGGATCCCACAAGACGCACCGCCAGGGTGCGGTTCCTGGGCAGCAGCAGATAAGCGCCGCGCCCCAGAAAAATGTTCGGCCCCAAACCGGCGATGGCGGCTACCGCCCTCAGCAGCTCCCTGGAATAGTCTCCTGAAATAAAAGACTTTTCCCCAAACAGCCAGGACGAAAGCTCCATAGACAGCCCCGGGCGACGCTCATCAAAGATTTGGACTGTCTTTTCAGTCAGTTGCTTTGACTCGCAAATGATATCCAGGATCATTTTGTCCACCACAGGCAACCCCAGGTCCTGTGACAGAAGATCGGCGACCTCCAAGGCGCCCACCCCCACCTGGCGAGAAAGGCAGATATTGGGGGGAATCTGGTACTCCTGGGGCGGCCCCTTGTACAACTGCCTGGATTCCCACTCCTTAAAATACTGGTCCACCAACATCATGCGGCCGGGCCTGTTTTTTCCATACTGGGCCGGGTCGTAATCCACGCCGCCATTTTGAAATATGCTCATGATCGCCTCCTTTGCCTGATGGGACGCTTCAAGCACATGGGCATGAAGCAGCAAAACCGCATCCGCCAAATCCTCCTGGACTCGGCGTCCGGGTATTGGGCATTTTATCGGTCTATCCTCAGCGCAGGAAACACTAAACCAATAAAAAATTATGCAACGGATGTGCCAATCTATAAGGCGATGGAAATGTATTGGGAGGCGATTTTGGCGAAAAAAAACCAGGAATGTGGCGGCGCCGTAGTCCCGCGCTTGGGTTGGAGGAGTGAAGGATTCCGGCGCCGCTGGACCCATGCATGGCCAGCAGGGTCCCACATCCAGGCAATGTGGAGCCAGAAGAGGGGTGGCTTATACCACATTGTGGTATAATTATTACCATGATGCAGCTCCGTGTCAATCCTTTTTCCAGGTTTTTTCTGTGCGCCCGGAGTAAAGAATCCACGCAATATATTGAATTTAAGCCTTAATTGCCCAGCCGTTAAAAATTGCACCCGCCGAAAAGAAACATCGCGGCCTGATCGCTCTCAATCTCCTCATCGATTGTATAGGGAGCAACCCCGGGCAGACGGGCGCTGGAGCGCGCGTCCACCCGAATGTACATCAAGGAGCCTTTGAAGGCGCAGTACCACTGGGGGGTGATGTTGTACCGGACCTCCAGGCGGCCCGCGTAGGTGGTTCCGTCCCAGTCGGAGTCCACGGAGGTAAACTTGTCCCTCAACAGGTGGCTGTCGTCGTCCGTGGCGTGGGTGAACCAGGTGGCCCGGCCTTCCAGGCTGATAAACCAGGAGTCGCCGTAGACGGCCTCGCCGCCGGCCATGAGATAGGGAATGTCAAAGGTCAGGTCGTAAACCAGGACCGGCCCCCGAATGACATCATGGGGAATGGAGGGGAGCTGGGGATAAAACTGGTCCAGGTCGTACACGTCGTATTCAAAGGACTGATACATGTAGCCCAGGCCTGCGAACAGGCGATAGACGTTGCCGGGTTGAGGGCCCGTGACGGTTCCCTGGCCGTGGACGGCCTCCAGGAAGCGATACCGGGTGTTTATATCGAGAATCCAGGCTTCGCAATCCATCTTGCTGGTGGAATAGATGTCTTTGGTGTCATTGCCGCCGAACCCGCCGAAAATCCAGTCCGAATCCTTCATGTCGCTGCCGGGATCGGTAAAGTTCCGTTGCAGGGAGGCGGACAGGCCCCATTTCGGGGTTATGTTCAGATTGCCGTCCAGGGAGAAGAACCCCATGTCAATGGGGAACTCCAAACGGCTGATGGGAAAGTCGAGATACTCGTTCTGGCCGTCGCTGCTGATTACGGATCCGCCGATTTCGTATTGATTTTTACCGGCGACATAGCCCGCCCCCAGGGAGGCGTCCACATCGAGCCGAGCCGCCAGGGCCGGCAAAGCCAAAAGGAATACGCACAAAAAACATAAAGCGCCGCGGGCGATAGTTTTCATGGAACCCCCTTCATTTTTCTCGGATATGGGTATGAAAATGCTGCACATTGTCTTGTTATGAAGCATAATCATACCCCAATCCGTCCGGGTGTTCAATAAACTTTGTAAACTTTGTAAACTACTCCCGGTTTTCCTTGGCGATGGTGCGAACCAGATCCCGCCCTGTTGCAAACGGCGTGGATCTTTCCAGACGCTGCAGCTTGAGGGCGCCGGTAGGGCATCCCAAAGCGCAGACGCCGCAGCCGATGCACTCATCGGGATTGACCACGGCTCTTTCGGTTTCCTCGTCCACGGTCAGGGCGTTGAAAAAACACCGTTCCGTGCAGGTTCCGCATCCCACGCAATCTTCGCCCGCTACAGGATAAAAATTAGAAGGCGACATGGCGTCCGGGTTGTCCCAGCGGGTCCGGCCCCGGATCTGAGAACAGCAGCATTCGCAGCACAGACAGATGACCGAACTGTCGGTGATGGTGTTGTCCGTGGCGCCCACCAGCCCCAGCTCGTTCATTTCGTCAAAATAGTCCAGGGCTTGTTGCCGGGTGACCCGTTTCCCCAGGCCCAGGCTTTCAAAATGCAGGGCGGTGGGGCCCATCATGATGCAGGCGGCCACGGGAAAATGGTCCTTGCATTCCCTGATTCCCATTTTTTCCGTTCTGGTGCGGCACGGGCAGGGCACCAGGGCCATCTCCTCGGGCGCATGGTTCAGGATGAAATCGTGCGCCTCCTCGGCTTCCAGCACTTTTTGTCCTTCGTCAATAACCTTGTCCACGGGAATGGTCCGGAATATTGGCGTGCCTTTGATGGACCCCTCATAATATTTGTAAAAACCGTCTTTGACAAAAAAGTCCTGGTACAGTTCAGCGGCTTTTAAATCATCGGGTTTGATTTCCGGGTAGAATACATGTTTGTTCAACAAAAGCGGCGCCGGCGGCAGGGCGTAGAAATTGCCCATAGCCAAAAGGCCGTTTTTTTTGTTCACGCCGTTCAGAACCGCCTCCACATACTCCACGCTTTTTCCCGAGGCCTCGGCAATCTCCTGGGAGGGCGAAAACTGCACCGGCCGCAGCATATGCTGCATGATTTCCGCCTCTTCCGGGGAGTATAACAACTCAAGATATTTCATAAATGCAGGATGGGGATTTCCCTCTGCATCCGCGGGCGCGGTAGTGAATGCCTGGTTCAGCCTTTCCCAAAGATTTTCATATGCATTTTTTTCCATACTTAACCTCCTTGAACAAAATTATCCGGCCCTCCGGCAGGGGGAATTGCTTTATAATCCTGGAACCTTGATGCGTTGGTGATACATGGAAACCCCGTAAACGGCCGCCAGGGGGTTATGGCCCGTCACCCGATCCTTGACGGCCAACACGGTGGTCGGAGCCTTGGCGTGCTGGAAAAACAGGGAGTCATGGCCCACGCACAAGCCCAGCAGGATATTGAATTCCGTGCGTTCATGATTGAGCAGTTCCGCCTGAAACACAGGATTGCAGGCGGGCTCGTCCATTCCCCGGTAGATCATTTCGTCATCTTCAAGACCCAGCACCGCCTTTTTGGAGGTCCTGCCCGCCTTGCACATCACGGAAACCATTTCAAAGCCCCAGGCTTCAAATATCTCCGCAACGGTTTTGGCTTCGTTCATAAGCCCCAGGCAAAAGGCCAGGCCCAGGCGTTTGTACCCCATCTTTTGGGCGAATTCAGCCACCTCAACTATTCGGGTTTTACATGGTTGCAGCACATAAGGGCTCTGATCGCGATTGGCATAGCACTCGGATTCCTGGATGGACGCCTGGCGGGCGAATTCCAGGGTTTCGGGCGCCTCATAAGCCTTGTTTGCCGCCCTCACCACATCTTGCCGCGTGAGGGTGGGGCACCCTTTGGCCCCTTTCCCGGACTCAAACAGGCAAGATCGCTCAAACAGGTCCAAGTCGCATTGGGCGCAATGGGCGGCCCGTTTCTTGTCTTCAGCCATTTGCTCCTCCCTGGTGACTTATCGCACAGCGGTATTTTTATTTGTTTTTTTCAGCCCGACCCCTCAAATACGCAAACCCCGGGGTGATGGACTCGCTCATACCGCTGGGCATCATGGTTTTGAACGGCATGCCGATGTTCATGAGGCCGCCGGACTTGAACATATGCTCCATCATTTTGGGGAACATGGGGGCCGGGATGCCTATGGCCAGCTCATCGGGTGCGATTCCGGCAAAGGCCCGGTCTCCCATGCCCGGCAGCACCACTTGGGGCCGGCCGGTGACGAACGGAAGCAGGCCGCCTTTGGCGCAGGACTCGCCGAATCCTTCAAAGGCGGCGAACACGGGCGAGGTATAGTCGTAGCACAAGGCCTGAATGAGATGGGTCATGTGGATGCCGTTGCCGAAGACCAGAATCGTGTCCGGCTCCATCAGAGCGTTTTGTAAGGGGGAGCAAACAAAGCCCATGCGGCTTTGCATGGTTTCCAGCCGCTTTCGTCCTTCCTCTCCGGCGAACAGGCTATTAAACACGGCCAGGCGGTTCATCTCCGCCTGGCGGTCAATATGCCAGCCCTGACGCACCTGGCTTTCCACAAACTCCTCGTCGGTGACATTGATCCACTTGTGCATGGCTGAAGAAGGTACGCAAAAATTGTCCTTTTCGGTCATGGCCGTATGCGCGCCCCAGGAGCGGGCGTTGGTAAAGGCTTGGCACAGGGCCATCTTTTGGCCCATGGCGGACGGCCGCAAGGCTTGCTGCGGGATCTCATCTTCGCTTTTTATGTACGTGACAGCTACGGGATAGGTAGGCAGATGCAGCTTGGCGTACAACTCCTCCCCCAACTTTTTCAAGGTTTCCAAAGCCATTACACCCTCCTTAAAACGACGAAGGCCCGGCCTGCACAAGACCGTTTCCAGGCCGGGCTTTCCGTCTATGTCATTATGAGAATTATTACATGAGTCCGCGTTTTTGGGCCATGCCCATCATCTGCTCCATCATGGAGGCGGGCGGGAGGCGCATTGCGTTCTCGGATTTGGCAGCCAGGGTAATGGCTTCCGTCGGACAGGTGGTGACGCACAGGCCGCAGCCGATGCAGCGGTCCAGGTTGATTTGAGCGACGTCGTCCTTCATGTCGATGGCGCCCATCTGACAGCGCTCCAGGCAGGTTTCGCAGCCGGTGCAGTCTTCGTCGGACACTACGGCGTAATGGTTGGAAAAAACGATCTCCACCGGCTTGGGATGCTTGTTTATGGCTCTCAAGACCCCGCAGCAATCGCCGCAGCAATTGCACATGCCGCCGGGATTCTGGGCGGTGGCCGGCTGGGTGACCAAGCCGTCCTCCCGACATTTTTCCAATATTTGGATGGCTTCCTCCAGGCTGATCACCCGGCCCATGTCGCGGTCGATATAATATTGCCCCATGGAGCCGAACATAAAGCAGGCTTCCAGGGCTTTGCCGCAATCCTCTTCCATAATGGACGCCCGCTTACGGCAAATGCAGTCGGTGATAACTATCTGAGGGACTTTTTTCAGGATTTCCACGGCGTCTTCGTAGCTGGCCACGTTATGGGCCACGTCCAAGGATTGCTGGACCGGAATGGTGCGGAGAAAATGCTCCACCCCGAATTGCATGGCGTCGTCAAAGGCTTCATCAAAGTATTGCCCGCCCATCTCCGAGAGTTCCTTGTCCAGAGTCTTGACCTGAAACTCAAACAGGCCGTGGACGAACGGAATCGTCCCGTATTTGGAAACGCCGCCCTTTTTCAGGCGGAACAAAAGGCCGCGCTCGGCCATGTCCTCCAGCTTGGCCGCCATTTCAGCCTCTGGCTCGCCCATGCGCTGGGCCACGGCTTCCGGAGCTTCCAGTTTGGGGGTCATATTCAGGAAAACATTGGCGTCTTCTTCGCTGAACAAATATTTGAGGATCTTGATTTCAATGCCGGATTCCGTGGCAGGGTATCCCATGGAATATTGATCCAACTGTTGCTGCAATTTACGATAAACGTCTTCTGACATGATGCCTCCTTAAACATGTTGACGCCGTTCGTCGGCGCCGGTTGAGAAATCCGGCGGCGGAGCCAGCAATCCGCCGAATATATTTTGCTTGAACACTTTTCTTGAATATGAATTCTGACTGAGCTTCATTTGGATGAGGGTTCCCTGCCAGGCGCAGATGATGTGCTCTGCCATCTGTACGGAGTCGATGTCCGGACGAATTTCTCCGGCGATCCGGGCTTTTTCCAGAACTCCGGCCAGGAGCCGGCGCTGCCGGTCGAAAATCTCCAGGAGCCGCGTGCGGAAATTCTCGTTCCGGTCCCCCATTTCCTGCCCCAGATTGCCAAAGGGGCAACCGCCTTGATAGCCGACGGCTTCCATGTAGTCCCCTTGCCAATCCAGAAAGGCTTCGATTTTCGGGATGTATGGGCCTTCCTCGCCCTTGAAATGCCCGCGGGCGTGGCGGTCGAAAAAATCCGCATAAAAATCGATAAGATGAAGCCCGTAATCTTCCTTGCTCTTGAAATAAAAATAAAAAGAGCCCTTGGGCACCCGGGCTGCGTCCAGGATTTCCTGGAGCCCGGTGTCGTTAAAGCCCTTTTGGATCACAATTTTCGCCCCCGCCCTTAACAGGCGGGTCTTGGCGTCCTGTTTGCGTTTGGATGTCATAACCGTGTTTTACGAAACCATTTCCTGAATAATGTCTTTGACCGGACGGATTTTCGAAATCAGAGCGCTGACCTGCCCCGCGCCTGCGGGAAAAAGATCGAAATCCCCGCTTCTCCAGGCCTGGCCTGCGTTCATCAGATTGTACTCCTTGGAAAAATCCTCTCCCTGCCCAACCATTTCCTTCAGCTTGGGGTTCATAATGGCGCGCATGGCCATGGGGCCCAAAGGAACCCGCACCGTGCCCGCATCGCCGCATTGCATGATGGCCTCTTTCCAGGCCTGGCAGGCAGGGCTTTCCTCCGCCGCCAAAAAGGCCGTGCCTATCTGCACGCCCTGGGCGCCCAATGCCATGGCCGCCCGGTATCCCCGTTTGTCCGCAATGCCTCCGGCGGCGACAACCGGCGCGCTCACCATGTCGCAGGTCAAGGGAATCAGGATAAAATTGGTGGATTCCGGTCCCAAGGTGCGCAGCCCGCCCGACTCCGTGCCGGACACCACCACGCCGTCGGCGCCGGCTTCCACGGATTTGGCCGCCATGGGCGCGGACAAAGTCACGTGCAGCCCTTGCATGCCCATTTCCTTGATTTTGGGATAAATCTTCTTGGGCGAGCCCCCGGAGGTCGTCACCACACGCACCCCGGCCTCGTAGAGGATTTCCAGAATCCGGTCGTTGTTGGGATTCATGGAAATCATGAGGTTGGCGCCAAAAGGCTTGTCCGTCAGCTCCCGGATCTTGCCCACCAAGGCCTTTACCTGTTCCAGGTCCGACACGAACCCCAGGGCCAGCACGCCGAAGGCGCCGGCCTCGGACACCGCCGCGACCATACCGGGGTCGTACAACTCGCCGATAGGCCCTTGAAGAATGGGGTATTGACAACCGAGCATTTCCAGCAGTTGGGACATGACTCATCTCCTTATTTTGGGTTTGGAAAAGGGGGATAGGGCAAGGCTGTTTTGGCGATAGACCACTTGTCTATCTGCGCTTACAGTAGACCAGTCGCCTAGTCCTGTCAATTGCTTTATTATCCGAAAGTTTTATTCATTTTTCTATGACGGAATAACATACTAATAATATTAACATTAGGATGTTATGGGCCAAGGAAAAATCAAACATATTTCAAACGAACGTTCGGAAAAATATCAGGCCGAAATTGCGCCAAAAATTTAGGCGCCGCAAAGACTGAAATCGGGCTGGATTTTTAAACAAAGGCTTCCCTGGACAAGCCCAAAAAGACTTCGGATCCAGACAAGGGGCTTTTCTGGCTTGGTTTTGTTGGGGCCTCTTTCCCCAAACCGGGGACCCAGGGTCGTTGTAGAATTGCGGCAAGGTATGATTTAAAATCCGGAAACAAAAATTTTTGAATTGTAGTCAGGATGGAGGGCATTGCAAAGAATCCTCCAGGCAAGGATTAGCCTGGAGGATTATGGAAAATCAGATGGGTACTTCCGTTTCCTCGTGTGTAGGACCGGATATCAGATAGTAGACGAAATAAATGACGAACAGGGCCTCTCCAAGAGCGCAGAAAAGAGCCACAAAGGTGGCCATGCGGTCAAGCACAAGCCCGAACCAGGTAATGGCCAGAGCAATCTTGACGATGACGCCGATAACCAGAACCCCGTGATTTTTCTCCGGGCCTTTGGATACAACGCCGAAGCCCACGCCCAAAGCCAGGATAAATATCCAGAAGCACCTGTTCAGGATGATAGCGTAATCCTCTCCATAGAGCACGTCGTAAAAAATTTTCATGTTGAATTCCGGCCAGAAGGAGGCCGGAGCGGCGAAAAAAATATTCCAAATGGCGGCAATTATAAAGAATTTTCGCCATTGCGAGTAGGACCACTTCGACGGCGCCAGTTGAGAAAACCTGCTAAGCATGTCACCCCCCATTTCTTTTGGGAATAAAAGACGATTAATGAGGTATTTGTATTGCAAGCCCCGTTGACTGTCAAGGGTTTAGGGATTGGATGAGGTCCGGAGCGCAGGTTGCGGGCTCCGTGCGGATTAACTCGGCTTCCAGGCGGTCCAGAAATCTTTCCGCCAGATCCCGGCTCAGTACGTTTTGGCAGAACCCTAGCGTAACCAAAAGGCTGTCGCCCAGGCCGGAGATGCAGACAGTCACCACGGGCGGAGTGGATCGGGTTGCTGTGACGCCCGCCCAGGCGGCTGGCGCGCCGTTAAACCGGAATTTTTCCGGGTCGATCACCCCGGCGTTGGTGAACATGAGGCCCAAGTCGCCGGTGGAGGCGGACTTTTTCTTGAGGATGTCGCCTATTCCGTCGTGAAAGCGCAACCCCACGGAAAAGGGCATGGTTTTAAATACGGCGGCGGACAGGGGAATGTTGCCCATGCCAATGTATTCCTGCTTGAGCTTCTGAAAAGCGTCATGGACGATTCGGAGCAGGGAATTGTAATCCCCCGGCAGTCCGCGCCCCACATTGATGTAGGAAAAGCCGGAAAGGTTGCACACGGACTCGGCCTGGCCGCCGGGAATGTAGCGCCTCAGGTCCGCCGTGGCCACCATTCTGGCGTAGGCTTTGGGATCGGAGTTCAGCAGGGAGTAAAAGGCCCGGATGGCGGCCGTGGCCGCAGTATCGTTGATGGTCGCGCCCCGGGCCTTTCCATAGGCCTTTAATCGTCTGAAATCTTCCCCGGCGATCACCCGGGTCAACAGGGTTCGTCCTTCAGGAGGCTGAAAGTCCAGGGGAGCCCTGCGCTTGCTCCGTCCCCGGAGAAATACATGGGCGTCCGCCATGGTTCTGCGCAATACGCCCAAACGATCCCGCCAACCCATGTGGCGAAAAACCTGGGCAAGGCCCCGGGCGCCATGGATATTGGAGGGGGGGATGTAATAAGGATCGCGTTCCAGGCGGTTGTAGGTTCTAGCCAGCAGATAAGCCAGGTCCTTGACTCCCCCGCCGTCGCTGGCCACGTGATTCACCCGAAGGCACAACAGGTCGTTCCGGCCCCGCAGCACCCAGACGCGGGCCTGGGGCCCCTGGTGCACGTCCAGGTCCGGCAGGGAATCCCAATAGCCTCCGGGGTCGTCCTCATCAAGGGGATTTTCCACCAGCGTACAGATTTCCTCCGCGTTCAGATCGGGCAGGCGCTCCCAATGTTGCCCAAAGGCGGTTTCCACGAATCGGCATCCCAGGATCGGCTCCGCGTCCAGGCACATGCGCATGGCTTGCTTAAGGCGAACGAAATCAAGCCTGCCGTTCAATTGGGCGATCAAACCGAAATTGGCGCAATGGGAGTTGCGCATCCAATAGAGGATTTTATCCTCCAGGACTACGGGAAACCGCTTTGGAATGTTCTGGTTTTCGGGTTGCATGGTTGGTCCGCTTCCTTTAACGGCCGCGTTGCCCAGCCGGCCCATTTCAACCTGCCTTTGTTTCATGTCATGCCTGGTCTTTGCGAATCTTCCTGAAGCTCCGCATCATGTACCATCCCATGGGAGTCAACAGCGCCGGGGATAAGCGATAGGCCCTCCAGGCCAGCTTGGCGTGAAAGGGAAACACAATGATTCCCTTGTTCCTGGCTACGCCCTTAAGAGTAAGCTCCGCCGCCTTGTCCACCGGCAGCATGGGAAGGGTGAAAATATTCTTCACATCCTTGTTGTCAGCCTTGTGTATGGGGGTTTTTTCCCAGATTTCCGTTTCAATGAGGCCGGGGCAAACCAGGCTGACCTTAACCCCCAAACGGGCGGCTTCGGCCCGCAGCGTGGACGTGAGCCCCACCACCGCGTGCTTGGATGCGGAATACGGCCCCTTGACCGGAAAGGGCAACAGCCCTCCCAGGGACGAAACGTTTACAATATGCCCGTGGCCCTGGGCGGCCATGGCTGCATAGGCGTAGTGGGAGCCGTACAGGACGCCCATGAGGTTTACGTCCAGCACCCTGCGCCAGTCGTCCAGGGACAGGTCGCGCATTTCTCCCGCAATGCTGATGCCCGCGTTGTTGAAATAATAATCCAGCCGTCCGCGCTCCTGCACGGTCCGGTCAATGATCTTTTTAACGTCCTCTTCCTGAGTCACGTCCACCTGGGCGGCGGTTGCGGACCCGCCCTGGTCCCTGACTTCCCGGGCCGTTCTTTCCACCCGGTCCAGGTGATGGCCCGCCGCGATTACAAAAGCGCCGCTCCGGCCCAAAGCCAAACAAAGGGCCTTGCCGATTCCGGCCGCCGCTCCGGTGACTACGGCAATCTTTTCGTTGAAAACATCCATTTCACCGCCTATTCACGGGATTAGTCGATTTCATCGTCCTGTGAATACAAGGGTATGGCTCGACGCCTGGGTTTTGCAACCCTTTCCCCAAAATAAAACTGCTTGTATTAAAATATTAGCGATGGGCCGAAAGCCCCCTCCGAGCTTCGGCGTCTTAACAAGGCCGACTTTTCCCGGGCTTCAAAGAAATCCGGAATATATGATTGACCGCTGTGCGATGAGTCGTGGTCAGCGGTCAGGCCAGTCCGTTATTTTGAAAGAACTCGGTAATCTCCCGTTTAATCTCCTGCTCCGAGGCGAAACGGGGGTCAAAAGAGTCCGTAGATAGAAATAATACAGGAAGATCGGACTTTTGGCAAACATCCCGTATTAATTTTCCCATGGCCCAGCCCCCTTTACAGCCCTGGTGCCGGGTGAAAATCATGCAATCGCCCGAGTATTCCTCCAAAATGCGCTTTAATTCCTCGGTGAAAAACTCGGCCGGGCCGCGCAATTGGCGCGCCATGGCAATATTCAAATGGGATCGGGCCAGGTCCCGGATCATGGTTTCCCGGGAGGACAGGTCGATCATGTTGGTATTGACCCTGCCCATGAAATCCGCCACGGTCACGGCGCCGAAACGCCGGTTCAACCAGGGCTCCAAAAAATGAAAGCCGATGGGGATGTCCCACCAGATGACCCGGATTTTCTGCTTTTTGATAAATCCCTTGCCCTTGGCGAGCCGGGCCTTGGCGTTCTCGCAAATCATTCGGGCGAACTGAAGCCCGTTTTCCGTGCCATGGGCCGCAATGCTGTGCTGCCACCCCAAAAGCAGGCAGGTCAGGTTGCACGGCGACGGCACAGCCCGGGCCATTTCCGTATATTCCTGCAGCAGGGCGTTGGTCCTGTTAATGTTGTCGCACACCTGAGCCAAATCGTCCCAGTTTACTTTCAGGCCGGTGTTGTCCTCCAGAAAACCGATCAACTCCAGGAGGTTGTCTGCGTAATAATCCACGCTGTCGTCATCGTCCCAATAGGGGGTGTCCACGGAAAACAGCGGCGCTTTGGTCAGGTATTCCAGGGTTTGATAGCTGGAAACCACGGAATCGCACGGATGGGAGCTTGAAATAAGCAAATCCGGCTTGGGCGCCTGATGAGTCAAATAAGCGCCTATGGCCGCCTTGCCTGCGGAGCAAAACTCCGTGGGCAGCCCTTCCCGCTCTGCAGCCTCGATGATCTTCACCGTGGTGTGCGTGCCCATATTATGCCCCATGATGGCCATGGACTCGGGCACATACATGACCACGTCCAGCACCCGCAGGATTTCGTTGGACAGGTTGAACTCGGACCACACCACCGGCCAGGTCCCTTTTTCCGCATACAACAGGTCGTCCATGTATTCCAGGTAATCAAGGTATACATAGCGCATGGCCTTGAGGTCCGCGGGCCTGACCAGGCCCCCGCCGATCATGGAGAAACTGTGGCGACGGGCGCTGTTGGACCGGGTTTCCCTGCCGGGTATGACAAAACGCAGCAGGCGCGTGAAGACATACACCAGCCTGGGAAACCTAAGCAGAAAGATCAAAAGCCTGAGCCTGCGCCGTTGATACTTCCACACCTGGAGTTTTTTTAATGCTTTTTCCCCCACACTGACTTCCTGCATCTATTGTAAAACAAAGGAATGGTAAGGCACGGAGCGCAAATCGGGGATGCCTTGCGGCTTTGGGACAACCGTACAGAAAAGGTATGGCACGGGGCCGAATTATTGTCAAGGCGTTGAAAACTGACAAACCGGAGCGTCAGGCTTGAACAGATAGTATTTTATCCTGCCGGAATTCACCCCGGCTTGGACTAAGCCGCTCCTGCAAAACTCCATTTATCCTGCTACTCCGGCTTGACCGCCTGATGGGTTGCGTAGGCCTTGGCCAGGAGTTTGTCCTCGAGATTCTTAAAGTCCACTTCCACGTGCACGGTGGTTCTGCTGCGGTTGATGACTATTGCGGTTGCATGGACCACGCCTTCTTTCATGGGGCGAAAATAAGACACCCGAAGGTCTGTGGTTTTGACGATTTCATCAGGCTTTAAGACGGTCATGGCCGCAATGGCCGACAAGGTGTCGCCCAGGGCCGCGTAAAAGCCTCCGTAGACCTCGCCCCGGCTGTTGCCCATGCGTTCGTCAAAGGCCCATTCGGCGTGGACCATGCCTGGCGCCCATTTTTTCAATTTGGGCAGGCCAAGGGTTTCGTGCGCCCTGGACGTAATCAGGGGTTCGCCGGGCGAGTCTTCCAGCAGGCTGTCCAGCACCTTGTTCCAATCGGTCATCAATATGGTCTCCGGGCGTCAAAAATTATGGGGCAATGCAGGGCGTCCAATCCTTAAAGATAGATACTTAGCACAATAATCGCGTTTACGACCAATCCAGAAGAACACCTTTTATCCATCCGCATTTTTATTGTGCATGTCCCTGACTCCAAGACGCCTTATTCTCATGCCACCATTGGATATATTTTTCTGCAATGTCAGGCTCCGATTCAAACAAATCCCATTGTTCAAGATCCACTCCCGTAATCTCCTTGACAGCATACCATAAAAGAAAATCGCCCCCTTGCCAGTCGTTATCCTTATCCTTCTGCAACTTTTCCATTATAACGGGCAAGGCGGGAGGGCCGAGGTTTATTATGGCGCCAAACGGCTCATTTTCCACGTACGTAGAACGCAATGAGCTATACATCACGTCCGGCGTGTCACAATAAATTTGCCAGTTTCGATAGGCTTCATCAAATTGGCCTTTTATGGTCACGGTTTTTTCCGGCTGGGTGCTGGAATGGCCGACGCCCTGATCGGACGCGATTCCATGAGACGTCAGAGCAACCAACGATAACCCCACACACAGCATAACCATTTTAATATACAATGATTTATTCATACTCCCCCTAAAGTCCTGAGTATTGAGTTTGCAGCAGTTTCAAAAAAAACGTTTGCGCCTTATTCGTAGAACTTATTTGAATACCATGTCTTTTCAACGACGTCGGAAAAATTTGTCAGCAACACCTCCCGTTCATAAACAAGCTGCTCGTCAAACCGTAAGGTAGCGATATATACTAAAAAATCAGATCCATAGTGAAGTTCCAGGCAATAGCCCTTGTCAGTTGAAATGAGAGCGGCTGTGCTCACATCAGCAATGTCACAAAAAGCGCTTCGAGCGATATATATCGGCTTTGAGTTTACGCTGATCATAATATTATCGACAATACTGCACGGAAACTTGGAATATGTGCAGCTGGTATGCTTTGTTGCTGGAGACGGCTCATGTGGGGAGCCAATATCAACCTCATGAGCGCTAATCACAACTTCAATATTCTCTGTTTCAGACTCGAATCTTAAAGTAGTTTCACCGCTGGAATTCACTTGCTGCTTGACGGGCTCGAAAGACGCCTGTGCGTAAGTTGCGAAGCCAAAACAAAAAATGAGCATTAGTGCGGATAATATTCGCATAGCGCCTCCTGCTTTAACTGCCCCATATCAACCATAAAATAAGCATGTTATAGAAATCAATCAGCATATGAAAGCCTAAAAAGCAGATTTTCATTGTTTTTCCATCATCGGAGTTTCTGTAATTGTAAAACTTGCCAAAATACAGTCAATGGCCTCCTGGTCCAGGCCGATGAAATCGATCTCGTATGATTTGTCATCTTTCCCAAAAACCCAACACCTGACAGGGCCAAAGGCCGCTCCAATATCCGGGGGATTTGGCGTTGGAAATCCCAACTGGATAATGTTCAAGTTTTCGGTGGAGGCAGTATATTGATGCTCATCTGCATTGAGCGGCTTCATCATCAGCAGAAGAAACGCTCGCCAGATCTCTTCCTTGGAGTCAAAAAAGGAAATTTGATCCGGCGTGACCTGGAGCTGACGCCTGTTGAATTCATATAAGCTCACAGGTTCGTCGCCGTACAGCATGTTCTTCAGGTCGCGATACTCCTCGCTTTCCTGAAAATCAGAGGGGCATTTCCTTACGTGCACTGCGGCGGCGCTTTCAAGAGAATATGAAAAAACCCATTCCGTCGCCGACATTTTTTCAACAGGGTGTGGAGAAACAAAGAAAAAACCCGGGGCGGCGATTTCAACCTCACTGGGAGAATGGCTTGTACACTCTATGCGCCCCCGGTCTTCCAAAACAGCGTTGTAAGCGCTGGACTTGTCCCGCCCATACTTGAATTTTACCATACTCCAGAGAAAAAGCCTCTCATGCATGGCGACCAGGGCATACATACAAACAACTATCACAACGCTAACGACGATCCACACATCCCGCTTCCGCTTAAAAGTGTTCGCCATTAGTGCGTCTCCACGCTGCGGCCCTCGCCGTCTCCTATCTGTAATGGGAATTGCCACTTTTGAATTAACCAGAACAATCTCAAAAACTCAACAATTATGGCATAATGCTGAAAATAAAACCGCCTCGCCCTTGGAAAATATGGCCATCTCGTATACAATCAGCCAAAGGGCGTCGGATGAACCTGCGCGCATGCTTTTTCCTTAATGAACGGCATTAGTCATATTTCAATCTTTTTATGAGGGAAACGGATATTGGCGTTTTGGAATAAAATAAACTATCCAAGAACATTCATCCCGTTGGGAATTTTCTGTCTAATCGTCATTGTTATCGCCTTATCATGGTGGAAAGCAGTTTCCCTTTCTTCGGGAAAAAGTTTCGACATCACCCCTGAAAACTATCAAATCCCCGTTTATCCCATAGCCAAAGTAATCAATAGATATTCCAGGCTTGATCGACAGGCGAAAGGGTTGGACTTTAGAGTCAGACAAAACTTTCCCGCAAGGGACCTGAGGGATTTCTATGAAAAGGAGATGAAAGCATTGGGCTGGAGCCCATACCAGGATCGAAAAAACAAAAAGTCTGACAGAACGTGGATGGGACGCGTTTCCAGGTCAAAGGAAAATCCTCGATACATTGCCGAGTATACGGCGGATTGGATACATTACGAGCGTTTGGAAAAGGCACGGCTGATGCTGAGCTATTCTTGGACGAACTATGACGACCGCTCAAAAATCGACTATTCCAACAACCAAGACCTGTCCGGAACTATTACTATTACGCCTTATGCTAAAAGGCGCTTTCATTAAGCGGGAGCCTGGAATGGCAGTTTGCTCTATTCAATTTTAGGACCACAAATTAATTTCCGGGCCGCCTTGTTATGTAAAATTAATGTCTTATCTTTTACGGGCGGTCCGGAACCCGGCTTTGAACTGGATTTACAATTCTCGATAACGCCGGGCGCCTGTTCCCTTGACTTTAGGCGGCAGGTAACATAGAAATCACAAGCAATCAGGCGGGGGAATCCACCGGACGGATTTCGCCTGAAACAAATTGAATCAATTGGGTAAAATCCTCATGCGCAGGCGCAGCCGACAAATATTGTCCCTTTTATGGACCTTGCTGGTTTTGGGATTGTTAGTCCCACTAGGAAGCCTGTTTGCGGACCAGACACGCCCGGAGTCCGGCGCGGAGCAAGGCGCGCTGCAGGAGAGGACCGACGTCGCCCATTTGTATTTTATCAGCCCCAAGGGGTATCACCTGGCGGCGGAGGATCGCCGTTTGGAAGCCAATCAGGCGCCGGCCTTGCACGCCAAAGCCCTGATACAAGCCCTGTTGGACGGCCCCCGGGGCGACGGTTTGCGATGCATACCCGAGGATACGCGGCTTTTGGCCGTTTATGTTCGGAACGGACTGTGCTATGTTGATTTTTCCCGGGAGATCTCGCAAGGGCTTCCCGGAGGCGCCGAGGCGGAGTACATGACCGTATTCGCCCTGGTCAACACCTTGTGCCTGAACGTCCAGGATATCTCCTCCGTTAAAATCCTGATTGAAGGTAAAGAAGCTGAAACCCTTGGCGGCCATGTGGAACTGACTTATCCATTTGGCGCAGACATGACGATAATACGATGAGTAAAAAAATACCTGTAAGCAAAATGCGCAATATCGGCATCATCGCTCATATTGACGCTGGAAAAACCACGGTGACCGAGCGCATCCTGTACTACACCGGACGCTCTCACAAGCTCGGCGAGGTCCACGACGGCGAGGCCGTTATGGACTGGATGACCGACGAACAGGAACGGGGAATCACCATTACCTCGGCGGTGACCACCTGCCATTGGGACGGCCATGAAATCCATATTATTGACACTCCCGGGCATGTGGACTTCACCATCGAGGTGGAGCGCTCCCTGCGGGTGCTTGACGGCGCCATCGGCGTTTTCTGCGCCGTGGGCGGGGTTCAGCCCCAGTCGGAAACCGTGTGGCGGCAGGCCGACAAGTACCATGTCCCCAAAATGGCCTTTGTGAACAAAATGGACCGCATCGGCGCGGACTTCTTCGGCACGGTCCAGGAATTGAAGGACATCCTGGGCATTAAGCCCCTGCTGCTCCAGATCCCCATTGGCGCGGAAGACGCCTTTGAAGGCGTTATCGACCTGTTGAACATGGAGCAGATCACCTGGGACGAAACCAGCCTGGGCGCCTCGTTTCAAAGATCGCCTCTGGAAGGCGACCGGGCCGAAGAGGCCGAGACCTACCGGGAGCAGCTTGTGGAAGACGTCGCGGAATTCGACGACGAGCTGATGGAGCTCTACCTGGAGGAAGGGGAAGTCTCCAAGGATAGGCTGATCCAGGGCATCCGCAAGGCGACCATCGAATCCGGCGCCGTGCCGGTCCTGTGCGGATCCGCCTTGCGCAACGTGGGAGTTCAGCCCCTGCTGGACGCCATCACGGCCTTTTTGCCGAGCCCCAAGGAAGTTCCTCCGGCCCGGGGCGTGCATCCCGAGTCCAAGGAGGAAATCATCTGCGGCAATTCGGAGAAGGACCCCCTGGCCGCCCTGATTTTTAAAGTATCCATGCCCGAAGGCCGAAAGCTATGCTTCGCCCGCATATACAGCGGCAAGCTCATCGCCGGCCAGGACGTGTTCAATCCCACTTTGGGCCGCAAGGAAAAGCCCGCCCGCATCTTGTCCATCCACGCCAACAAGCGGGAACGCATCGAACAGGCGGGCGCGGGAAACATCGTGGGCATCGTGGGCATGAAAGACTCCTCCACCGGCGACACCTTGTGCACCATGGACAAGCCGGTCATGCTGGAGCGCATCGAAACCTACGAGCCGGTCATTTCCATCGCCGTGGAGCCCAAGACCCACAGCGATCAGGAAAAACTTCCCGCGGTTCTGGATAAGCTCATGGCGGAAGACCCCACATTCAAGGTGCGGGAGGACGAGGAAACCGGCCAGACCATCATCTCAGGCATGGGAGAATTGCACCTGGAAATCCTGGTCAGCCGCATGCAGCGGGAATTCAACACCCAGGTCAACGTGGGCAAACCCCAGGTCGTCTACCGCGAAACCGTGGGCAAGGAAGCCGTGGGAACCGGATTGTTCGACCGCGAGGTCGCCGGCCACAATCATTTCGCCCAGGTGGACATCCGCCTGGAGCCCCGGTCCAGAGGGACGGGCAACACATTCGCCGTGGCCCCCGGGTTCGACGCCATCCCGGAACACCTCATTCCTCATATAGAGCAAGGCGTGATGGAAGCCTTTGGCAGCGGCGTGGTCATGGGTTACCCCGTGCTGGACGTAGCCGCCACACTGGCGGGCGGCGTTTTTCGGGAAGGCGCAGGGACCGACCTGGCGTTCCGCGTGGCCGCCTCCATGGCCGTGAACGACGCCTTGCTGGCTGCGGACTCCGCATTGCTGGAGCCCATCCTGGACCTGGAAATCACGGCGCCGGAAGCCAATACCGGCGACGTCATCGGAGATTTGAACTCCCGGGGCGGCAAAATCGAAGCTCTGGAATCCGCCACCGGCGTGGGAATCATCAAGGCTGTGGCGCCCTTGTCCAAGATGTTCGGGTACTCCACCGATCTGAGGTCCGCCACCCAGGGCCGGGGAACCTTTAGCATGAAGTTCTCCCATTACGACAAAATTTAGCACTCCCCATAAACAGCAAAGCCAGGCTGCGATCGCCGCAGCCTGGCTTTTTTTGTCTGCTACTCCCCTGCGTATTTGGCCAAGTCTGCTTCAAAATCCAGGGTGGAGCGGATAAAATCGTATTTTTCCGGCTGGAAGGGCGCCACCCGTTTTTCCTCCGGCTGAATCTCCAGGCTCAGGGCCTCGGTGGGGCATGTGGTGGTGCAAAGCCCGCATCCAATGCAGCGGCCGGGATCCACGCTGATAACGTCCTCGCCTTCCGTAAAGGCGTCCATGGGGCACCTTTCCACGCAGGTTCCGCAATTGATGCATTCTTCTTCATTTAATTGCACCACGTAGTCCGAAGTCGCCATCAAAGCCGGTTTGGGGAAAAATTTGAAGCTCTTTAAAATCCCGCAACACTCCCGGCAGCAGTTGCAAATGCCTTCCACGCTCCGCTTGTCCCCGGCCAATTGGTGAACCAGGCCTTCCTCCTCCGCCTGCTTGATGATGGCAATGGCTTCTTCCTGGGAGATATACCGGCCGATTTTCAGGGTTTCGGCGTAAAGCTCGGCGTAAAAGCCAAAGCTGATGCACATTTCCTTGGTCTGGTTGCAGGGCTTGCCGATAATCCGGGTTTTGGCCTCGCAGGCGCAGGGGGTGACGGCGATTTTATCCTTACCCTGGATGATCTTGACCACATCGTAATAAGGGGCCACCGGCAGGTCGGCATTGACCTGCCCCTCCACAGGGATGGTTCTCACAAGGCGGCCTTTGGGTATGTATTCTTTTGCAAGATACTTTTGCAGCTTTTTGGCGACCTCTTTGAACTCCGGGTTGTCCGCCATCAACAGGCAGGCGTGTTCCAGCAATCCGTGCATGAAAGGAGCCACGGAATAATATTTGGCGTCTTCCTTTATCTTGGGAAAGGTCAGGCCCTTTTTCAGCATGCCGGTAAGAATTCTTTCCGCTTCCGCCAACTCCATCCCGGCCTTTTCCGCAATGATATGGGTAGGCTGCAGATACCGGCGAAGATGCAGGTACATCCGGGCTTCTTCTTCCGTAAACAGCACTTTTAAAAACTCAATTTCCACCTGGGATTCGGAGGCGTTGAATCCCACGGAGTATTGGTCGACATGTTCCCTGAGTTGGTGATAAAGCTGGTCGTCCATTGCCATGGCTCCATGTGTGCGGGTTAATGAAAGGCGGCTTTGCCGGAAAAGAGAATTCGCCGCCAATTAATCGAACGTTCGCTCGATTTTATAAGAATATACCCATGGGTATTTTATGTCAAGCGTTGGAAAGCAGGGCTGAATTTCACGCCCACCCTCGATCATCCTCAAGCAGAAAATGAGGCCCTAAACTTTTTGATGAAATCCACGGGATGATAGGACATCTTGGCCTTGCGCAGGCCTTCGTCGCCTGTGTCCTGCTCCCGATTGACCAAGGCGAAATCCGCGCCGGCGTTTTCCAGGAATTGCTGGTTGACGGCCTGATAGGAGCCATGGAAATCGGGGGATCCTTTTTCAAAATGGATCAGCATCATATGGGGTAAAAAGGCCTCGCCTATGGTGTAGGCCGCAAGTTGATCCTCCACATAGATAAGCCCGCCCATGATGTTGGATAGGGAGTCCCAGTGGTCCAGGACTTTGGAAATGCCATCATTCTCGGCGGCCAGGGTTTCCACGGACTCGCAGTCCCGCCATTGGCACCAGGACTCCTGCAAACTCAGGGCCTCTTTGGCGTTGGAGGCGTCCATGGGGACGTACCGGGCCGGGTAGGATTTTTTGAAGCGGTTCAGGTGATTTTTCTTGGAGTGGTACTTTTTGCCGCTAAGCGCAACCAGGTCAGGGACGGAGTACAGATAATCCCATTGGCCCCGGTCCTCTTCCAATTGCATGGAAAGGCCCTGTGCGTTTCTCCAGAAAACCGCCAGCTTTTCGGGAATGCGGGAAAACGCGGCCGAGCCGCCTAATCCTTCCAGGGCTTGGGGCCAATCCACAGACTCCCAATCGCCCATGGGCGCCCAATACACGGTTTGCGGGCGGGTCTGGCGAATCCAGACCAGAGGGCCGGTCCAGGCCCATTCCAGGCCGTGGGCTTCCTGCCAGGCGAACAGGTTGATGAAGCTGTATTCCGAACTGGGCTCCGGGCACTTTGCAAGGAAATCCAGATAGGCATTTTGACGGTCCAGATTGATTGGCTCGAATGATAAAGTCATGACGTCTTCCGGCTTGGTTATAATTCAAAACTGCCGGAATGAATTGTAGTCCAGGGTCAGGCGCAGTTCAACTGATTGTTTGAAAGGAAATCAGGCAGGGGAAAAATTTGGTTGATGATGGGGGCGGCCTCTCCGGATTTAAGGGCCGCAACCAGGTCTTGCCACCCGTTGACGAACCGGGGGAAGTGCGTGGCGGACCGGCCCAACTCCTCCAGGGAATGGGCGTCGCTGCCTCCTACGGTGTTGATGGGGTATTTGGCCTTCCACTGGGCGATCATGCCGTTTTCTTCAAAAGTGTTCCGGCCGTTCATCTCTTCCACGGCGGCGACCATTCCGTCGGCGGCGAGCCGCTCTTCTCCGGGCCTTTTTTTCCGGAACGGATGGGCTAAAATCGCCGCCCCGCCCATGGCGTCCATCCTGGCCAGAATCTCGTCCGCGGACAGACCGCCGGGGAAATCCAGGTCCGGCCCGAACAAAAGCAGATCTCCTTGCGGCGTGGCGTACTCCGTCCCCACAATCACAACCAGGCCGTCCAGCATAAACCCGTCCCGGGAGGAGACGGGGCCGCTGGCCTCATAGTGGTCCGTGATGCACACCCCGTCCAGGCCGCGCAGACCGGCAAAGGCCTTGATCTGGTCCATGGTCAGGTTGCTGCACGGAGACGCCGTGCTATGTACGTGGAGGTCAAGTATCATGGTGAAAAGTATAATAATATTTTCTCAATAGATCAAATCGATAATTCCAATCTTTCGCGGCGCATTTATAGGATGGAATAATGTATGGCTTGGCGCCGATTACCGCCCCATGATATGCTTGAAGCATGGCTAAGACGTGCATCCTCATATTGCTGGACGGCCTGGGAGACCGGTCCTATCCTGACCTGGGAAACAAAACGCCCCTGGAGGCGGCGCGCACCCCTTTTTTGGACCTGTTGGCATCCCGGGGATCGTGCGGCGCCTACCACGCCGGGCTTGCCGGCCAGGCCTTGCCCAGTGAAAACGCCCATTTCGCCATGTTCGGATACCGGCCCGAGGAATTTCCCGGCCGGGGCTTCCTGGAAGGCCTGGGCTGGGGCCTGGACATGCATCCCGGGGAAATCGCCCTGTTGACCCATTTTTCCCACGTAAGCGTCCAGGGCGGCGCGTTGATTCTGGAGGAAAAAAGGCCTGGGGCCAGCGTTCAGGAAGCCAGGGAGCTTATTGAGGCCGTGGCCTTCTGGCAGACCGGGGACATCTGGTTTCGATTTCATCACACCAAAGGCGTGGACGGCATTTTGTCCGCAGGAGGGCCGGTTTCCCGGTTCATCACGGACAGCGACACCATGACGCCCGGCGGCCCCTTGTGCGCTGTGCGCCCCTGGTCCACGCACGCCAGCGATCCCAAGGCCGTAAACACGGCCAAGGCTTTGTACGAGTATCTGCGATTCGCCCATCAGCGCCTGGATGAGCATCCCGTAAACATCAAGCGCAAGGCGCGGGGGGAATCCCCGGCCAACGCCGTGGTCACGCAACGGGCGGGGGCGTATTCGGACGTGGAGCCCTTTCACAGGCGGTGGGGCATCCGGGGCCTGAGCATATCCTCCGGCGCCGTCTACCACGGTCTGGCCCGTTTTATCGGCATGGACGTCATCAAGGATGGAGACACGGACAACCCAGGCGAAGACCTTGCCCGCCGGCTGGATAAGGCCCTGGAAAAATCCGGCCAATACGGTTTGATTCACGTGCACACCAAAGCGCCGGACGAAGCGGCGCATAAAAAGGACGCAGGCTTGAAGGTGCAAGCCATCGAAGCCCTGGATAAAGGCCTGAAAAAGGCCCTCGCCAACCGCCTGGACGATCCCGACATCCTGATTGTCGTGACCTCGGACCATTCCACCCCGTCCACGGGGCCGCTGATCCACTCCGGAGAAACCGTGCCTTTGGCCTTGCTCGGCCAGGGAGTGCGGGTGGATCAGGTTAAGGCGTTCAGCGAAATCGCATGCGCCCAAGGCGCGTTGGGGCAGTTGAGGGGCCGGGAGTTTTTGCTGACCATCCTGAATCACCTGGACCTGGCCAAACTGCACGGGACTATGGACACCCCGGACGACCAGCCTTTCTGGCCGGGCGCAAGGGAGCCTTTCACCATTTGACCTTCGGCTGCACAAATTCCACATGGAGAAATTGATGTACGGACTCGTCCACGGAAGATTTCAAATTCTGCATAACGATCACATGAAATACATTTTGGCCGGGGCGGAACAATGCGACCGCCTTGTCATAGGCATTACCAATCCAGACCCCGCCATGACCCGGGAGGACGGCGCGGACCCCGCCCGCAGCCAGCGGGAATCCAACCCTTTGTCTTATTGGGACCGTTTCCGCATGGTGGACGCAGCCCTGCGGGAAGCCGGCCTGCCCCAAGACAACTTCTCCGTAGTCCCCTTTCCCATCAATTTTCCGGAATTATGGGGGAATTATGCGCCCCTGGACGCCAAATTCTTTTTGACCATCTACGACGCCTGGGGAGAACGCAAACTGGCCATGCTCCAGGAAAACGGGCTCAATGTCCATGTTCTTTGGAAACGCCCCCCCGAACAAAAAGGCATTACCTCCACCCAAATCCGTCAGGCCATCATTGCAGGCCAGCCCTGGGAGCACCTGGTTCCGCCCTCCGTTGCGGAAATCATAAAGGAAAAAAGCGTCATGGCCTGTATTCGCTCCTTGGCCGCCGCAAACTGACTTCGCTCGCAACCCTTTGATATTCTAATAATCTATTCTACAAATAGACATTCGGAATATCGCCGCTCTTATTTATCAATATTATCAATTTGACTGATTAATACTATCTATATATTCTTCCCGCGTTTTTGCATCATAAGACTCTATCCATAAGGAGAACACTGTGGAATCGCCTATTGTCATTGGAAAAAGAAGTAAAAGCGCCTTGATCAATAAAGTCATGGAAATCCTGCCTGACGGCGGAAATCTTAATTTATGCCTCACTTGCGGCGCCTGCGCCTCCGGTTGTCCGGCGGCCGGCCTGGAGGGAATGGATCCCCGCAAGTTCCTTCGCATGGCGGCCCTGGGCCTGGATGAGGAAATTGCCAAAACAAACTGGGTTTGGTTTTGCTCTCAGTGCCAGCGGTGCACCTACGTTTGTCCCATGAACATCGACATCGCCGGCCTGGTTTTTGAGGCCCGCCAGCTTACTCCCCGCGAAGAGCGTCCCAAGGGCATCCTGGGAAGCTGTGACATGGCCTTGCGCAACGAGTCCTGCAGCGCAATGGGCGCTTCGCCGGAAGACTTCCAGTTTGTGGTCGAGGATGTGGCGGAGGAAGTCCGCGAGACCCAGCCCGGATGGGAAGAATTGCAGGCGCCCGTCAACAAGCAGGGCGCGGAATTTTTCGTCTCCCAGAACTCCCGCGAGCCCGTGACCGAACCGGATGAAATGATTCCGTTGTGGAAAATTTTGCATCTTGCCGGCATTGACTGGACCTATGCCACCACCGGCTGGGGCGGCGAGAACTACTGCATGTTCCTGGCTGACGACGAAAACTGGAAAAAGATCGCCAAGATGAGCCTGGATTCCGCCCGCGATCTTGGCGCCAAGGTGTATTTGAACACGGAATGCGGCCATTCCACATACAGCATCTGGAAGGGCCAGCAGAAATTCAATATTGAGACTGAGCTCGAAATCGCGCCCATGGTCATGTACTACGCCAAGTGGATCAGGGAAGGAAGGCTCAATCCCAGCTCCGATTGGAACAAAGACCTGCAAATCAAGTTCACGGTCCAGGATCCCTGCCAGCAGGTGCGTAAGAGCTTCAAAGACCCACTGGCTGACGACCTCCGGTTTGTGGTCAAAAAGATTGTGGGCGAAGACAACTTTGTGGATATGACCCCCAACAAGTGCAACAACTTCTGCTGCGGCGGCGGCGGAGGATTCCTCCAATCCGGCTTTCCCGAAGCGCGGTATGAATATGGACGGCTGAAGTTCAACCAGATCAAAGCCACCAAGGCGACATACGTTGTGACGCCCTGCCATAACTGCCACGCCCAGATTCATGACCTGAACGAGCACTACGATGGCGGCTATCAGACGGTTCACCTCTGGACCATGCTGGCGCTTTCCCTGGGCGCGCTGGGCGAAAACGAGCGCGAATATCTTGGAGACGACCTGAAGGAAGTGTGGCTGCCCGGAGAACCCGGAACCCCTGATCCCTTTGCCAAGAAATAACCAAGGAGAAAACAATGTCCGAATGGGAACCCAAAATCGCAGCGTTTTTCTGCAATTGGTGCACATACGGCGCAGCGGACTTGGCGGGAGTGAGCCGCTTGCAGTATCCACCCAGCTTCCGGGTGATCCGCGTCCCGTGCAGCGGCAGGATCAGCCCCAAGTTCATTCTGGCCGCATTCCGCCACGGAGCGGACGGGGTGTGGGTGTCGGGCTGCCATCCTGGAGATTGCCATTACATTGAAGGCAACTTTTACGCCAGGCGCAAGTTCGCCCTTTTCAAAAATCTCATGGAGCACATGGGCATTGAAAAGGACAGGCTGCATTTTTCGTGGATCTCGTCCGCCGAGTCCACCAAGTTCCAGAGGGTGGCCTTGGAAGTCATTGACGCCGTCAAGGCGCTTGGGCCGGGAGATCATTTTGTAAAGCATCCCGTCAACAGCCTGGACGCCCTGCCCGGGGAGTTGAGATAGGATTTGCTCACGGAAGGTGACGTGACTATGGAAGGTCAAACTGTAATAGGCTCCACCCTGGTTGTGGGAGGGGGCGTTGCAGGAGTCAAGGCCGCGCTGGATCTGGCCGACTCCGGCTACTACGTCTATTTGTTGGAAAAGGAGCCCGCCATCGGCGGCATTATGTCCCAGTTGGACAAAACCTTCCCCACCATTGATTGCTCCATGTGCATTCTGGCGCCTTATCTGGTGGAAACCGCCCGCCACCCCAACATCGAACTGGTGACGTACTCCCAGATCGAAAAGGTGGAAGGCAAGGAAGGCGCTTTTCGGGTCTCCGTCAAGAATAAAGCCAGAAGCATTAAACTGGAAGATTGCACCGGGTGCAGGGCCTGCGTGGACGCCTGCCCGGTGGAGAATATCGTCAATTAATAAGCGGGCGGGCGATCCTGCAGCGCCGGGGTCGCCCGCCTGAAGCAATTGTCAGCGTTTTCGTCATGATTAAATGCGTATATTTAGACGCCAAATTCGATAAGCAGGTTCGGACCGTGTCCAGAGCCGGGAAAAAAGGGGCTCTCGCCGCTGACAAGGTCAAAAGCATCATTGACGCCCTTGTGGACGGAGAGACCGACGACTTCGGCAGACTGGGGTCATTGACCAAGCACGGGGAAGCCCGCATCGACAAATGCGTCAAGTACGATCTGGGCGCCGGCTACAGAGCGGTCTGCGCCTGGGACAAAGAGTCCTTCTACGTCCTTTTCGTCGGCAGTCATGATGAGTGCGATCGCTGGATAGAAACCAACCGCGGCCTTTCTTTAGACCAGGATCTTTCCATCGGAAGGGCTTTAAAAGTCCGACAAAATTTCCCATCCAGCGCCTGCTCTGAAAGCCAGCCGGAACCGGACGAAGAGGATCATTTTTACCCCGAGTCCATCGACCAGCAGACCTTGCGCAAAGTCTTTTGCGGCCTTTGCGGCCAAAGCGCTTAAGGTCTGAGAAAGTTTTCAAACAAACATCATTTAAGGAGGGCTGAATGGCTTCTGAATACGGAGGCATGTGGAAATCGTTAGGCATGGACCTGGGCGCGCACGACCAGCTGTTGGCGGTTTTGGGCCAGGGGTATACGGATGTATTTCTTTCCCAGGCCAACAGGCCCAAAGGCATGGACTATTTCAATTTTGTCATGTCCGAAGTGCATGGTCTTAGAATCAAGGAAATGCTGGAAGCCAGGGAGCAAGGCGAAAAGATCGTCGGCTCCTACTGCGTTTTCGTGCCCGAGGAAATCGTCCGGGCTGCAGGCGCCACCCTGGTGGGTTTATGCTCCGGCGGCGACTTCGCCATGGAGGAAGTGGAACGGGTGCTGCCCAGAAACACCTGCGCACTCATCAAGTCGTCCTTCGGCTTTAAACTCGGCAAGGTCTGCCCCTACCTGGAATCCGCGGACATGATCGTGGGGGAAAACACCTGCGACGGCAAGAAAAAATCCTACGAGGAGCTGAACAAGCTGGTTTCCAATCTTTACGTCATGGACCTGCCCCAAACCAAATCGGAAAACGCCAGGGCGCTGCTGAAAGCGGAATTCGTCCGGTTCGCCAGGGCCGTGGAGGAATTGACCGGAAACCCCATTACCGTGGAAAGCCTGAAAAAGGGCATTGCCATTACCAATGCAAAGCGCCAGGCCATGCACAGGCTGGAAGCTCTCCGCAAGGCCGATCCGGAACCCATTTCCGGCCTGGACGCACTTTTGGCCAGCCAGGTGTCCTTTTATGATGCGCCCGTCCGCTTTACCGAGTCGGTAAACGCCTTATGCGACGAGTTGGAAGAGCGCATTAAGGACAATGTGGCCGTGTTCCCGGAAAAGACGCCCAGAATCCTTATGAGCGGCTGCCCCATGGCAGTGCCCAACTGGAAGCTGCCCTGGATTGTGGAAAGCTCCGGCGCCGTCATCGTGGGCGAGGAATCCTGCGTGGGCGAAAGAGGGCTTCGCAACCTGACCGACGACTCGGGCCAGGACGTGGAATCCCTGATGGAAGCCATTGTGGATCGCTATTTCAAAATCGACTGCGCCATCTTCACCCCCAATGAAGACAGGGCGGACCACATCGTCCAAATGGCAAAAGACTACAAGGCGGACGGCGTCATCCAATACGCCCTGAACTTTTGCCAGCCTTACCAGATAGAAGCCATGGGCCTGGAATCCAGGATGGAGAAGGAAGGCATCCCCATGCTCAGAATTGAAACGGATTACAGCCCGGAAGACGCCGAACAGCTTAAAACCCGGGTGGAAGCCTTTGTGGAAATGATCGGCTGATTATGATTTTTGCAGGACTGGATATTGGCTCTCGCAGCATGGAGCTTGTGCTGCTGCAAAAGGGCCGGATTGTGGAATGGAGAAAGACCGACACCGGTTACGATCCCCTGGGGCAGGCCTCCCATATTATGGAGGGCTTGTCCTGGGACAGCCTGACGGCCACCGGCTACGGGCGTAAGCTGATTTCTGACAACCTGAACGCTCAGGCGATTACGGAAATCCAAGCGCACGCCCTGGGAGTCAGGGAACTGTTCCCGGAAGCGCGAACCGTCCTGGACATAGGCGGCCAGGACACCAAAGCCATGGCCCTTTTGCCCAACGGCAAAATCTCCCGCTTTGAAATGAACGACCGCTGCGCCGCAGGCACGGGCAAGTTTTTGGAGTTTATGGCAACCAGCCTGTCGCAGCCCTTGGAGAAATTCGGGGGCTTTGCATTGACCGGAAGGCCGGGAGTCAGCATAAACAGCATGTGCACGGTTTTCGCCGAGACGGAGGCCACCTCATTAATGGCCAAAGGATGCAAAGCCTCTGACATCGCCCTGGCCCTTCATCATTCGGTGGTGAGGCGCAGCCTGTCCATGCTTAAGCGGGTGGGTTTGAACGACCCAGTGGTGTTTACGGGCGGGGTTGCACGCAATCCGTGCATGGTGAAATTGCTGGAGCAGGATCTTGCCATGAATCTTTGCATTCCGCAAAATCCTGAAATGACGGGCGCCCTGGGCGCCGCTCTTTACGGGGCTTCCAAAGCTCGGGCCCATTCCACCGCCTCCAAATAGCAGGCGGGTATATTATGATCCGGGAGGCCAAGTTTTTGGGCGCATTTGTGCACCTCCTCCCAGTTGCCGCGCTCGTAGTTTTGCACCAATTTTAAAAAAAATGCGCCCTCTCCCTTATTATGGATCAAGGCGTCCTTGATGGCGCCTTCCAAAGGAAGTTGGTTAATGCAGTTTTCCATGGAGTCGTCCAGCAAGGCGTCCAGTTGAGAAAAAAGGCCTAAAGTAAACAAGTCTATCTGCATGTCCCCCTTGGACGTGGAGCACCGCCCCAACAGGTCGCAAAACCTGGCTCGGATAGCCGAGCTAAGCACCAACTCGTCAGGTTTGTCCACCCCCAGTTGATTCATCATCAACAATGAAGTGAAGCGCCTGATCGCATCCAGCCCCAGCAGGCTGACGGCATGCCGTATGGAGGATACTTTCTGCACCGTGGCGAAATAGGCCGAATTGATGTAACGCAGCAGCTTGTAGGAGATGCCGGCGTCCCTGCCGATCAGCTCTTCCAGTTCGTTCAGGGATAAATTTGGATTCGCTATTTTAGCCATGATTGCCAACAGATTGATTTTTAGGGGAGGAATCCCTGTGGACTGGACAATGGCGGGCTTGGAAAAAAAGTAGCCCTGAAAATACTCAAAACCCATCCCTAAGTACTTCTGAAACTCTTCATGGGTTTCCACCTTTTCCGCCAGCAAACGCACCGGATAGCAGGATACTTGGTCCAGCATATCCACCAGTTCGTTTTGGGGAGTGGAAAGGACGTCGAACTTCACAATGTTCGCAATTTCCAGGAGGGGATGCCAATCCGGCGTCAG
The DNA here is from genome assembly GCF_000429905.1 of Desulfatibacillum aliphaticivorans DSM 15576. Taxonomy (NCBI): domain Bacteria; kingdom Pseudomonadati; phylum Thermodesulfobacteriota; class Desulfobacteria; order Desulfobacterales; family Desulfatibacillaceae; genus Desulfatibacillum; species Desulfatibacillum aliphaticivorans. Next base: position 78,029 of record NZ_AUCT01000008.1, read on the forward strand.
CACAAAATCATCCAAAGCAAAGCGAACGCCTTGATCCGACATACTCCTGCAGGCTTCCACCAATTCCGGGGTGGGCCGCACGGTTTCCAGGATTTCCACCACCATTCTGGTAAAAGGCAGATGCAGCGGAATTTTCTCCAAAAGCAAATTTTCGGGAAAATTTACAAAAGCCCTGGATTTTCCGGCCAGATTTTCAAGGCCGACAGTCAAAAAGCTATCGGAAAGCAATCTGTTGGTGGCGGTCTCGTGATCCAGGTCCGGAAAACTGTTTTCCATGCTTGTGCGAAACAGGAGTTCATACCCATACACCCTTTGCTTTCTATCCAAAATTGGCTGCCGGGCTACATATGCCTTCATGCGTTAGTCCTCTTCGTATCGCTTCCTTCATATATACAAAATCTTATTATCTATCCGTCATCAAGGCTCCCGGCCCCAACGAAATATACGCCGGCACCAGTTCCGCCATTTTAGGAAGCATGTGAGGCCCAAGCCCCAGGGTTTTCATACTGGATTCCATATGCGCGGGGCTCATATTCTCCAACTCCAGGCCGGTGTTGAATCTGGACATTAATACCTCACACACATAGACCAGGCAGGCCATGGTTTTGCCCTTTTTGGCCTGGGAAGGATTATGGTGGCAGCAAATGGCAGCCTGCAAAATATTGGGCAATTCCCACGCTTCCGCCAGGCGTCGCCCGGCTTCCGTATGGCTGATCCCTATGAGATCCTGCTCGGCTTCGGTCAAGGATTCCTCTCCCACCTGGGTGCGGCGATAAAACAGGGGAAACGCCTTGCACACGTATTGATCCAGGGCGGCCCGGCCTATGTCGTGGAGAAGGCCGGCGGTATAGGCCACCTCCGGCGGCACAACCTTTAGCTTTCGGGCAAGCCTTTCGCACAAACGGGCCATGCCGACAGCATGGTGGAACAAGCCGCCTTTGCAGAGCGAGTATCCGTCATGATTATGGCTGGAGTAAAATATCTCCACATACGCGGAAACGGCTATCTGCAACAGGGTTTTGTCGCCCAGTACAAGGATGGCTTCATCAATGGACCTCACCTTCCTGCCCAGGCCGATAAAGGCGGAATTGCACAGATTCAACACTTTGGCGGCGATCACCTGATCCTGCCGGATTTCCTGGGCCAAATCCTTTAGATCCGATTGCTCATCCTGGATCATCCTGGTGATTTTAAGGGCGATCTGAGGGATGGGCCGAACCCGGCTGATCAGGGAGTTCAACTCTTCCTCGGTGGGTTTTTTCAAATCAATTTCGGTCGCTGGTATCAAATCCTCAGGGGGAATGATTTCCGGCTCCATGGCGCTTAAATCCAGCCTTAAATTGCAGGTGAAATACCCCCCTGTTTCCGAACGGACGACGGGAATCCCCTCCTTCGCTAGGATTTCAAAAACCTTTTCCGCAGTCCGCCCGCCTACGTCCAACTCCAAGTCCAGGTTGGATATGGGCCCCACCAGGGCGCCGCCCGCCACAAAGGCTTCCATCCGCTTTTTAGAAGCGCCGTGCGCTTCCAGGTCAGCTATGAATAAGGGGAGGCCTGTGGTCGCATATCGTTCTTTGGGCCAAGCCTCATAAGTTCCGGCGGGCTCCGGCAGCAGCAGATGGCAAATGCCCCCTATGCCGGCCTCACGATCTCTAATGACCACTCCCACACAGGTTCCTAAAACAGCTTGCAGCACCGCCTTGCGCCTTCCGCTGATGGCGTAGCATCCTGAATCTACATATTCCGTGCCTAAAAACATTTGTTTCATCATTGTCGTAGGCCTTTTAGTTTATTTGCAAATGGGTTCGGCAAAAAACTTCGCCCTAAAGCAACACAATACTTGGATTTGATGCAAAAAGCAGTCCAGGTTCCTAATTTTTTCAAGAGACGATAAAAAACAAAGGAAAGAAGAGTGAAATTTTATGGAGACCGCGCTCATACAAAGTGCTGAAAAATTTCACGGATGCAAACAAGCGGTGCGGTCGGTAAGCCTGGAGCAAAAAAGGCGAAGGATAAATGACGTCAAGAATATGTCATGCCGGAGGAAAAATTCCTATTTACCAGCCAAGACAATAATTTTACCAGTAACAAACAAACCAAAACTCCCTGGATTCCCAGCTTGGGCAACAGGACCAAACCCATCACCAGAGCGCCGCCCGCGGCGCCCGCCAGGTCCGCCCAATAGAGATTGGCCGTAATTTGCGCTTCGTGCCCGGAGCATATCCTGGAAGCGGCTGCGAATTGCCCGCCGACAAACCAGCCGGAGGCTGCAATCAAAAGAGGCAGGACAACGTAGCCCATGAGGGACAAAACCCACCCGTGGGCCGCATGAACGCACACAGGTCCGCACGCAAGGGCCAGCAACGCCGCCGCCATAAGCCCTGTTTCGCCCCTTTTATAGCGTTTCACGGCGTTTTTTTCGCCCTTCAGGGACAAGTATCCCCCGGCGGCCGCGCCGACCATAAAAAGGGTGATGAACAGGCAAAGGATCGTATAGGCGTAGCCGTAAACCACCTGGAACAAAAGGACCAAAGCAAGCTCCACGCCCATGCCGGCAAAGCCGGAAGTCATTATGGCAAAGCGAATCCGATCTTTAAAGCCCGCCATAACCGCCAGGCTTAAAACCAGCATGGTAACGCCCCAAAACAGCCATTGAGAACTTTTTGACTTTGTCATCCATAGATCCAACATGTGGCCGAAGGCCCAGGGGCTTAAGTCCCTGTTTGGCTTCACCGCCTCTTCATTCAGGAGGTCTGCCAGGTTGTCCATACGGAACGGATCCGTCATGGTTGCCAAATCTATGTCAACCAATTGTCTTGTGGAAATGTTTCTTGCAGCCAGGACGCCGGAGACGTCCGGGTCCAAGGGCGATTCGGAAGCCATAAAATAGTGGGTAATGCCCGGAAATACCAGTACGTGGGCAAAGGTTTTTTCCAAAGCCTGGAAAACGGTCCGGTTAAGGGCCAGGCCGCCTTTCTCCAGGTAGTTGTCCGCTCCCGCCAGGGAGAAGTAAAGGACGCCTTCCGGATGCAGAGACCTTTTGGCTTCCTTGAAAAAATCCTGGGTGTAAAACCGGTTGATCTGGGCGTTTTCCGGGTCAGGCAAGTCGATGATGATTACATCGTACTTCCGCTTTGACTCTTTGATGAACAGTCGCCCGTCGCCCACGTGGGCGCTGACTTCCGGACGCTTCAGGCTGTGAAACAAACGGTCGTCCAGATTAAGAATGCTTTTGTCCAGTTCCACATAATCTATTCCGGAAGGCGCGTGTTTGGCTATTTCTTCAATGGAGCCAAATACGCCGCCTGCAACAACCAGCACCCTCGCGCCTTCCGGAACCTGGCACATGGCCGGATGCACCAGAGCTTCCACGCTGGCTTCATCGGAAGAAAAAAGCAGGATGCCGTCCTGCCACACATTGTATTGATCGCCCGTCCGGGTAATGGCAAGCTGGCAAAACGGGCTGTTTTTCCAGGTGATGATTTCCTGCCCCGGGAGTCGCCAGGACCGGGACGCGGGGGCCAGCAAAAAGCTAAAAGCAATCATTGCGGCAATGCAAGCGCTCAGGGCATAGGAAAGCAGGGGCCGATCCTTTCGCCCCAGGATCGCGGCGGCCAAGGCATGCAGCAAGCCGAAAAAAGCCAAGGTCTGCCAATGGGAGAAAAAATGGACCAGGATAAGGGAAAAAACCAGCCCGCCCAGGATATCCCCCACTGTGTCCGTGACATACGCCCTGGCCGCGGCGCCGCCGCTTTGATCCAGCCTGACGGCTAAAGGGATCATGGCTCCGCTGACCAGCACATAGGGAAGAATGATGATGGCGCCGAACACCGTGGAGGAGCTTAATCCCAGCATCTGCCCCCTGACCCAAAGGAGGGGAAGCGCGCGAATGGCGGCGATTTGCATCAGGGGCAATACAGCGAGAATCAGGTGGCCTGCAAAAAGGCGACGCAGAGGGGAGCCCGTGGAGCGCGCCAGACGCGCGGCGATTTTGCTGCCCAGACCTCCGGCAAGCAGCCAGATTCCCAGGGCGACGCCCACCACCAACTCGTTGCCGCCGAAGGTGGACATAAATTCCCGGACGACCACAAGCTGTGTGGCCACGGAGGAGGCGCCCACTGTCAGGAGGCATATGTGAAAACGGGTGAGCTTCATCTTTTCCGGTGCAATGGAAGGAACGGGAGAAAGACGCAAGGCGCAAAAGCGTGCATGCGCAGGCCGCGCCTTAAAACCGCCCGCACATAATACCAGCGCAATTAAAAAAATAGGCGGGCCGCGGCCTTTTTTATTTCAAATAGTCCAGCTCTTTGGGCAAAGCCACCCCTTTGCCCATGGAATCCTCTCCATAATTGACGCTGGCCAAGATGGCCAGATCGTGCAAAGCGCGGACGTCTCCGGTGAACATCACCTCGTCCACGTTTTCCTTTTTTATCTTGCCGCCGGCCCACTGCATGTCCAACACGCTGCTGGCGTCAAAGCGGTCGCCGTTCACGATCATCTCCACCTGGCCGCCGTAATGCTGCACCACCTTGGCCACCATCAGGGACGGCCGGGAGTGGAAGCCCAGCTTTTGCGGCACGCCCACGGTAATGGAGTCCCGCTTCATGTTTTCGTTCAGGACATCCTGGGCCAGATTCATGCCCTGAGTCAGGAATTCGCAGACGTAAAACAGGCCGTAGTTCACCGTGACTTCAAGCAGTTCATCGCCGTTGATCACTTCCATCAGACGATCGCTGACCTGTTTGTAGACGTTCTTGAATCCGGCGTCCAATAAATGCCGTTCATAATAGTGCAACAGGCCGCCGGTGAACTCCAACAAGTGCAGGACAATGGAAAAATAGCTGCGGAACTTCTTGAGCCCGCGATTGCCTGACCGGTATCCGCCGTGGATCACGTAAGAGTCAAACTCGCTTTGGAGGTTATGCACCACCATCTCGTATTTGCGAATTTGCACTTCATTGGCTTTGGACGGAACCAGGTTCTGAATTTGCTCAATGGTCAGGGGCTCGTAAAAGGCGAGATGATCGAATGTCTTGACAATATTCAAGAATTCGCTCGCCAGGCCGACGATGCTCTCTTTTTTCTGGTGCTTTTCAGCGTCGTCGATATCAGACTCCAGGATCTCATCCGTAGAAACCCTGGGAAAGTCGGAAGGCGAGAACATGTCGTCAGGAACGGGGATTTGCAGGCGCCTGGCTTCCTCCAGAATAGCCGGAGCAAGGCGTTGGAGGCATCTGGTTAAGAAGGCCAGGGCCCTTTCCCCCTGGGCGTCGAAATCCTTGGGGGATTCCAGCTCATAAAAGGGCATGCGGTTGAAAATATGCTTTTGAGAATACGCCGCCCTGGAAAGATGCCTGACCGTTGCGCATAGCTCCCTGTAATAATACCAGTTTCTATTATTCTTGGCGCCGTGGAAATCGAGCAAATCCTCCAATAGCTGCGAGGAGGCAATCAACAAAGAGTACAGCCTTTTAGTGAAGGTGTCCCTGCCCGGCTCCACTTGCATGAGATATTTACAGCATTTGAGGTAATCAGCGGAAAAAATCGCTACTTTTTCTTGAAAACTAAGCTCCCTGGGCGCGGCGTCCGTCATAATCAGAACATGTCCTTCTCGGTTTCGCTAATCACTTTATCCAGGCGTTGTTTCAGGCCCGAAGGCAACCCCTCAATATCCACGTTCAGGAACCCCCGGACAATGGTGGAAACCGCCTCTTCCTCGGTCAAGCCTCTGGCCATGAGATATTCAATTTCCCGGTTGTCAATTTTTCCCACCGCCGCTTCGTGGGACATTTCCACGCCCGGCACATGAGCTTCCAGCTCCGGAATGGCCAGCATCAGGCCGTCTTTGAGAATCAGTCCCTTGCATTCCAGATGGGCTTTGACTTCGGGAACCAGTCCCACCAGCTTACCTTTGGCCAGGATGTCCCCGCCGAAGGTAATCGCCCGGGAGATGATTTCCGCCTTGGTTTCCGGCGCCTCCAGGATGACGTTGGAGCCCACATCCAGGGTGCTGCCCTTGTCCGCCACCAGAATGCTGTTAAAACGGGCTATGGCGCCCCTTCCGCGCAAATGGGTGGTGGGAGACATCTGAAGCGACCCCACGGGCCTCAAAGAAATGTAATTGGATATGAGCACGCCGCCTTCTTCCACGTAGCCCACGGTCCGGGGCCGGACGTTCACTTCCTTGCCCCAGTCGTGAATCATGGTGAAAGAAAGGACTGCGCCTTTTTTAACGTAAAACTCGGTAATGCCCACGTGCAGGCCGGATATGAGATGGGGCGAGGTGGCGCATCCGTTGATAATGGACAGGTGCGAGCCTTCCTCGGCGATCACCAGATTATGCACGTTCTGGGCGAACTGCTCCTTCTCAATGTATAGACAGGACTGGACCGGCGCCTGAATGATCTGGCCGGGCTGGCTTCGGATGAAGTACCCTTCCGCGGGCTGTTCGTGCGCCCAGGAGGTGTATTCGTCTTTGCCGGGATCCACGCCCTTCCACAGGTAGGGAGACAGGTCGAACTTATCTTTGGCCTGGGTGATGGACATGATGTCCACCCCTTTTTGCTTGGTTTTGCTATGGAGTACGGACTGATCCTTGACGATGAAGGTGCCGGCCCGGAAGTCTTCGGAGGCGTCCACGCCCACGCTCAGGAACTTGTCGGCGTCCGCCGGGTTGATGGCTTTCAGGTCCGCAAGATATTCGTGATTGGTCTGACCTGCTTGATAGTCGGACAAACGAGGATTTTTTGCTTGGTTGTCATTTTTCATTGAGGGCACCCCACGCATTCCGCATAACCGTATTCACGGATCCATTTGAGGATTTCCCGGGCGTTCTGGCTGCACCGGAGCACGCCGTCGTACAGGACCTGTCCGCGATCCGCGGTGATGTAGTCCAGGATGTATCCTGTATGAGTGATGACCAGGCAGGACTTTTTCTCTCTTTTTGAGGGAAGTTTGCAGGTGGGATTCTTCGGAACGCCCCGATGAAGCAGGCGGTTGATGGCGTCGCCCACCACGGCCATGTTTTCCAGGTCCACGCCGCTTTCCGGCTCATCCAAAAGCAAAAGATCCGGCTCCTGGGCCTGCAGTTGCAGCAGTTCGGAGCGTTTGATCTCGCCGCCGGACAGATTTTCGTTCACGTCCCGCTCCAGAAAGCTCTTGAAAGCCAGGTCTTCGGCCAGGGCGTCGATGTCCGTGTTTGGATTTTTCCGGCAGATTTCCACCAGGGTGCGGGTTTTAAGGCCATGGATGGTGGGCGGCCTTTGAAAAAGCACCCCTATGCCCAGCTCCGCACGCTCGTTGATGGGCATGAAAGTGACGTCATGCCCTTTAAAGGTGATTTTACCGTGGGTGACCGTGTAGCCGGTGAAGCCCATGATAGTCATCATCAGGGTGGTCTTGCCCGATCCGTTGGGGCCGAACAGGACGTGGGTCTCCCCATCGGGAATTTCCATGTTGACGTTTTTCAGGATGGGTTTGTCCCCCACCTGCACGCCCAGGTCTTCGATAAGCAGCATCGCGCTATTCCTAGTATAAGGTTAGTCGTGTTCCAGCCCCCTCCGCGGAAGGGGCCCGGCCATCCCTGCTATTTGGATCAAGGCAGTTTAGCGGGTCAAAGGAAACCGTAAGCCGAATTCTGTTCCCTGGTCGGGTCGCCCCGGCCAGGGCGGCGGCCATTCATCTAAGGGCGCCGGTTGCCCGACGCCTCTTGCAACCTACCCGGGAGCCTACAGCGGGCCGCTGCATGAGCTCCCCTATTTGGTCTTGCACCGGGTGGGGTTTACCCAGCTTCCCCGATCGCCCGGGGAACTGGTGCGCTCTTACCGCACCGTTTCACCCTTACCGGGCAGGCCCGCTCAAAAGCGAGACTGCCAGGCGGTATACTTTCTGTTGCACTTGCCTTCGCGTTGCCGCGACTCCGCGTTACGGAGCACCCTGCCCTGCGGTGTTCGGACTTTCCTCCGGGAGGTGAAACCCGGCGGCCGCCTGGTCTCCTCTGGCCCGCTATTCTTCTTCAGGCTTTCGCCAATATAATATACGGTCGCAGTGAGGGCAAAACAACATTCTGTCGCCCACCTGCAATTCATTGTATATCTGGGGCGGAATTCCCATGTGGCAGGCCTTGCATACGGCGTCTTCCACCGCGGCCATGGCCATGGAGTCCCTGTTGCGCAAAATCAAATTGTACCGGGACAAAATTTGCGGTTCCACGGATGCGCAGATTTTCGACCTGGAGGATTCGAAGGTTTTGAGCTTTTTTTCCACGTCTGCGGAGCGGGAGGAAACGTTGGCGGTTTCATCCTCAACCGCAGTCGCCACGGCCTTCTTTTCTTCTTCCAGGCCGCTTATGACTTTTTGGGTTTCCTCCACCTGGGTCATGATTTCCATGACCTCTTCCTCCATGTCGGCAATCCGTTTGGAGCCGTCATCGATCTCCCTAAGAAGGGCTTTATACTCCCGGTTGCTTTTTATGGACGAAAGGCGCTCACGGCTTCTTTCCGCAAGGGCTTTCGCAGCCTCTATTTCCCCCTCCAATTCCCTCTGCCTTTTCTGCACGGCTTGCATTTCTTCCGTCTGGATGCTGATTTTCTCGGCCAGTTCCTGTAAATCGGTTTCCAGCGAGGTGAGCTTGGCGCGCCCCTCCTCCAGTTCGATCTGGACCTTGTTGGCCTGGTTGTCAATATCCTGTAGCTGAACCAGTGCTTGAATTTGTTCTTTCACAACTCCTCCGTTAAAAGTCAATAAATGGCAAAAGGGTCTTGTTCCAAACTGCAGGGTTCTGTGATTACATCCAGCCCCTGAGCGTCGCATTGTTCCTGAATGAAATGGGCCATGGCCTCCACCATAAGGTGCTCCGAGGCGAAATGGCCCACGTCTATAAACGCCAGTCCGGCGTCTTCCACGCTCCGTGCGTGGTGATATCCCATATCTCCGGTAAGGTAAACCTGAGCCCCAGAAGCAAAAAACTCCGGGAGCAGCGAAGAACCGCTTCCGGAGCATAGGGCAATAGCGTCCACCTGTAGATTTTTGTTTCCTACCGCCCGGACCCATTTGAGGCCCAGGCGCTCCTTGACCCGTGCGATAACGTCCTCCAAGGCGCCCGGTTCCGGCAAGCGGGCCACGCGTCCCAGTCCGGGCTGGTCCGCCTGGCCGGGGACAAGGTCTTTTTCGGACTCCAGGCCAAGGCGTTGGGTCAGGATGTCGTTGACGCCCCCGCGGGTTTTGTCCAGGTTTGTGTGGGCGGAGTATAAGGTCAGATTATGCCTGACGGCCAGGGAGATGATTGCTCCCATGGGCGTGGCAAGGTCCAGGCTTTTCAGGGGGCGGATAAGCAAAGGATGGTGGGTGAAAAGCATGTCCACATTGTTTTTACAGGCAGCTTCCACCACCAAGGGAAGAGGATCCAGGGCCGTCCAGATCTTTTTAACCGGATCGTCCATGCGGCCAAGGGCCAAGCCGGTGTTGTCCCAGGTCTCCGCCAGCGCAGGAGGCGCTGCGTTTTCAATGATTTCAACTATGTCCCTGACCCGGGCCTGCGGCATTGGTCGCCTCTCCCCTTCGCTAAATAAAAAGAGGCGCGGTGTGTGCTGCCCGCGCCCCTTTAGTCCTGGAGGGTGTTTTCTGATGCTTCCCTGTCCAGTATTTTACAATTGTGTTTAGCAATTTCCTTTTCCCCTAACGTCCGGACTCCTTTGGCGCCCTTGGACCATGCTTTCGGATCTTCAGGGCGATGATGGGCCCACCTGGGTTCGAACCAGGGACCTACCGGTTATGAGCCGGTGGCTCTTCCAGCTGAGCTATGGGCCCATTCCCAAAGCAATCTGGGCATAAAACACCACATTGGGGATGATGTCAAGCCTTAGAGGTCAATAAAACTCTTAAGTTTTTGACTTCTAGAGGGATGACGCAGCTTGCGCAGCGCTTTAGCCTCAATTTGCCTGATGCGCTCCCTGGTGACAGAGAAGTCTTTCCCTACCTCTTCCAATGTATGGTCGGCCTTTTCTCCTATGCCGAACCGCATGCGCAGAACCTTTTCCTCTCTGGGGGTCAGCGTGGCCAAGACCTTTCTGGTCTGCTCCGCAAGGTTCAAGCTGATAGCAGCTTCCGAAGGAAGCATAAACTTCTTGTCCTCAATAAAATCGCCCAAGTGGCTGTCCTCCTCCTCGCCGATGGGGGTCTCCAAACTAATGGGCTCCTTGGCGATTTTCAGCACACGACGGACCTTTTCCAAAGGAAACTCCATTTTTTGGGCGATTTCCTCGGGGGTGGGCTCTCTCCCCAATTCCTGGACCAAATACCGAGAGGTCCTGATCAGTTTATTGATGGTCTCAATCATGTGCACCGGTATACGGATGGTCCTGGCCTGATCGGCGATGGCCCTGGTTATGGCCTGTCTGATCCACCAGGTTGCGTACGTGGAAAACTTATACCCTCTGCGGTATTCAAATTTATCCACCGCCTTCATTAAGCCTATGTTGCCTTCTTGTATCAGGTCAAGAAATTGAAGGCCCCGGTTAGTGTATTTTTTGGCAATGCTCACAACCAGCCGCAAATTTGCGCGAATCAGCTCGGCTTTTGCATCCTTGGCCTTGCCGCGGCCCGACCAAATGCAGGCCCTCACCCTTTTCAGGGCCAGGCTGTTGGCCTTCAGGGCCAGTTCCCGGTCGCGGATGGAAGTTTGTATTTCCACCACTTGGTAGTAATATACTTTTAACTGGGATTCTTCCAGATCGCAGCACTCGCCGGCCCAGGAGCAGAAATCCTCCAGGCAGGAGCAGTGGCTCCTGAGATCGGAAACCGCCACCCCCAGGTTCTGGGCGCAGCAGTTCAAGCCCTCGTGCTGGGCTTCGAACCAGTCGATCTGGCGATAAATCTTGCTCTCGATTTCACTGACCACCTGGTGCTCCAGGCGCCAATCCTTCAACAAGGCGAAAATACGCCTGTTTCGGCGGTTGACGCTTCTGCGGACCCGGCGGCGTTCTTCAGGATCCAGGGGAGGCCCGGAGCCGAAGAGCTTTTCCCGGAACTCCATATTTTCCTGATGGATGGCTGCGATGCTGTCCAGAATCTCCGAGATGCGCGCCATCTGGGTGGACTCATCCACAAAATTCTCGCCTTCATCCACGTCCCTAAGCACATCCTTAAGGCGAACCTCGCCCTCGGCCATTTCGGTCCTGAGGTCTATCAAATGCTCCACGCCGATGGTGGTTTCCAGAAGGGCTTTCAGGACTTCCTGCTCCCCTTCTTCGATTTTTTTGGCGATCTCTATTTCCCCGTCCCGCGACAGGAGGGAAACCATTCCCATTTCACGAAGATACAGCTTGACCGGGTCGGAAGACCCTCCCGCATCCAGAAGGTCGGGCTTGGGGACTTCCGGTTCGGAATCCTGGTCCTTGGAGTCATCGTCCATTTTAGAGGAGTCGCTGACCGTGATTTTTTTACCGTCCAGGATTTCGATGTCCATCTCATCGAACATCATAAGGGTGTCGTCTATTTGATCGGAGGACACCATATCTTCGGGGAGGGCTTCGTTTAACTCATCATAGGTTAAATATCCCTGCTTTTTGCCTTTGGAGATAAGCTCCTGTAGTCCGGCTTGCGCTTGCTTGATTTCTTCGGACTTTGCCTTCCCTTTTGCCTTTGCCATGGAGTATCGCTCCTTTGCTAATATTTGGCCCCGACCTTGAGGTTCCGGACCTGTAACGCCTTTAACAACTCGTTCTTTTCAACCAATAAACGAAGGGCCAGGTCGTGATGGCCTTCCGTCTGGGCTTGCTGAATCCTGCGGTCCAATTCAGCATGGTTCCTTCGGGTGATGCTTTGCTCAAACTGGTCTATGATCGCCATACACCCCGGGAGCTCCAGGGGGTCGTCATGGGCCAAAATCCGCGCCAGCAGGCTCCGGTCGTCCTGTTCCACGGCCAGGTTCATGATGCCTGCGCCTTCGGGATCCCCTCCCGCCTGGATGAACTCCAGGATGCGCAGGCCCAAGGCCCGCACCCGATTGGAGGAGAAATACTTGATCAAACGCTTCTCCGCCACTTTCGGGGCGCATTCCGGGCAGCGGACCATCATTTGCAAAATGGCCGTTTCCATCCTGTCCGGAGCCGGTTCGGCGGGTTTGGCTTGTTCCTCATGGACGGTTCCCGGCAGTCTTTTGGGTCGGGTTTTTGCGGCGTCCCTTACCGCGTCAAGCACTGCCGCCTCGTCCACGCCCAGCTTTTCGGCGATTTGCTTAATGTACAGGGAACGGGTTACGCCGTCCGAGACGGCCGCGACCTGCTCCTTGATCTCCGCCACGACATTGGCCTTGCCTTCAATGGAGAGTCCGTGCCTGGCTATAGCCGATTCCATAAGAAATGGAATCATATCCTGGCTATTTTCGGCAGCTTCCAAAAAATCTTTAGCGCCAAAATCGCGAACAAAGGAATCAGGATCGTGCCCTGCAGGCAGGACAAGCACCTTGGCCTGCACCTTTTCGGCCTCAAAAAGAGGCAGGCTTTTCCGGGCTGCATTGATTCCCGCCGTATCCGAGTCAAAGACCAGCACCACTTTTTTGGCGTACCCTTTTATTATGCGGACGTGGTCCGGGGAAAGGGCTGTGCCGCAGGTGGCCACTGCATTCCGAATGCCGTGGGCGTATAGGGCCAGAACGTCAAAATAGCCTTCCACCATGAAGGCGACTCCGGTTTTCCGGCACTCCTGGCGCGCCTGATACAGGCCGTAAAGCATCCGTTTTTTATCATAAATGGGCGTTTGGGGAGAATTGAGGTATTTGGGAAGGGCGTCATCCATCACCCGGCCCCCAAAGCCTGCAATTCTTCCGCTAATATCGTGTATGGGGAAAATAATGCGGTTGCGGAATCGGTCGTAGACGTTTCCGCCGCCTTCCTTTTGCACCAGCAAACCGGCTTTTTCGGCCCTGTGCGAAGGAACCCCTTTCCCTTGCAGGAAACCGGAGAGGGCCCGCCATTCATCCGGGGCGAAGCCCAGCATAAAGGTTTTGAGCGTTTCCTGGGGCATTTCCCTTTTTTTCAGGTATTCCCTTGCCTGGGACGCCTGGGGGGCGTTGAGGCTTTTTACGAAAAAGTCCCGGGCAAAGTCGTTAGCCGCATAAAGGGCGTCCCTTTCGGCCACGATTTTTTGCTGCTGCGGCGTCATTTTTCGGGGGGCGAGCTCAATTCCCGCGCGGGCGGCCAAAGAGGCCAGGGCTTCGGGGAATGTGAGATTGTTCTGGCGCATGACAAAATCGAAGACGTCCCCTCCTTCGCCGCATCCAAAACAGTGGAAGAACTGGCGATCCGGGTTAACGGAAAAGGAAGGGGTTTTTTCGGCGTGAAAAGGACATAGGCCCACAAAGTTATTACCGGCTTTCTTCAGAACCATGTAATCCGAAATCACGTCTACTATATTGACGGAGTTTCTCACATGGGAGATCTGGTCGTCCGGAGAAAAACGAGCCAAAATACATCCTTTCAAAAGGAACCAGGGCCGGTCGCATAACACGTCCGGCGGCGAACAAAAAAGAGCCAGGGGCTATAAAATACGCAAGGCCCGCGTCTCAGGACGCAACAGTAGCTGTAGCATCCGGTGAAGACGTGAGCCCATCCGGGAATTGGCCCCTTGGCGAGCCAGCTTATTTTGTGCGGCGGTAATCAAAAAACTTTTAGCCCCCCTGGCAAAAAGCCTGACGCCACAAAACACGATCATCAACCATCAGAAGTTAGTGACAGCCTGACCGCTTGTCAAGAAAATTTTTTTTCTTGTTTTAAAAAGGGCCTTGATCGGTTGATCGAGGCCCAGGTTTGGATCAAAAAGGGTTGTAATCCGGGTCGACGCCTTCCATGGCCGCGGATACGGCTTCGGCCAGATCAAGGGTTCCCACGTATAAGGCGCGTCCCGTAATGACGCCCACCACGCCGTCTTTAGCCAGGGTTTTCACCGCCTTGATGTCCTTGATGGTGGAAACGCCGCCGGAAGCCACAACGGGTATGGATATGGCCTGGGCGAAAGCCCGGGTCTGCTCTATGTTGGGGCCGGTTTGCATGCCGTCCCGATGGATGTCCGTAAAATTGATGGCCGCCACGCCGGCGTCCTCAAAGGAGCGGGCCAGGTCCACGGCCCTGACGGAAGTGGTTTCCGTCCAGCCTTCCACGGCCACCATGCCTTCCTTGGCGTCAATGCCCACGATGATTTTGCCGGGAAAGCGCTTGCAGGCGTTCTTGACCATCTCGGGATTGCGAATAGCCTCGGTGCCGATGATGATATTGGAAACGCCTAAATCAAGATAGGTTTCCATCGTGGCAAGATCGCGAATGCCCCCGCCCACCTGGACCGGCTTTTTGACCGTTTCCAAAATCTTTTTAATGGCGCCCAGGTTTTTCGGGGTTTTTTCAAAGGCTCCGTCCAGATCCACCACATGAATGCGAGCGGCGCCCATGCCCTCCCACTTGGCGGCCATGGCGGCGGGGTCGTCGGAATATACAGTCTGGGCGTCGGCCCGGCCTTGACTAAGGCGGACGCACTTGCCCTGGCGAATATCAACAGCAGGTATGACTATCATTGTTTGGGAAAAGTCTCCAAGGCTTTGTCCAGGCCGCCGGCCGCCAGTTTTTCGGCCGTAACCCAGGCGCCGCCTCTTTTTACGAATTTACTGAAATCAAACAGGTTGTCCGAAAGGGCCTTTTGGGTCTCGTCGTAGCGGCCGGACCACAAAATTTTCTGTTGGGAAACCTGCAGCAAGTGTACGTCAAAGGCCACGGAGGCCGGGGTGTCCACGGAAAAGGCCTTGCCCACCCGGTTGCGAAAACGGTACACATGGCCGGCGGCCACCCCGTCCACGCCCATTCTCTGTCCCACCTCGCAAACCATCTGGCGGGAAAGAATAATGGAGTTATGGGCGTTCATGACCTCTTCAAGCACGCCCTCGGCGTCTTCAAAAGGAATGGGCGTAAAGCCGGTTTTTTCCTCCAGGAAAGTAAACATTTGCTGGGTCATGTAAAGACAGGCGCCCTCCTCCACGGGTCCAGTCTCAAAGGCCTGGCCCGAAATGGGAGACCGCACGCCTTCATCCGGGCCGTACAGTTCGGCCATATCCACAAAGGGGAGCACCAAAACGGTTTTGATTCCCTCGGCGTTGGCGGCGGGAGCGGGAGGAGTGGAAGCGCACCCCGCCCAAAACAGAACAGCCGCGACCGTTAAAGCGACGCATGCCGCGGCGATTGGCCTCTTACGGCCCCTTTTTCCCAGAACTGGCATATCTACAAAACCCCTTTGGTTGAAGGTATACCCCGGACGTCGGGATCTATGGAAGCAGCCTGGCGCAGAGCTCTCCCCCACGCCTTGAACACCGCCTCGATCATATGGTGGTCATTTTCGCCGTACGGAACCTGGATGTGGCAGGTCGCTCCGGCTTTATTGACAAAAGCCCGAAAAAACTCCTGGGGAAGCTGGGTGTCGAACTCTCCGATGGACGGCCCTACAAAAGGTACGCTGAAGACCAGGAACGGCCTGCCGGACAAGTCCAGGGCGACCTGGGCCAGCGCCTCGTCCATGGGAACGACGAAAAAGCCGTAGCGCCTAATTCCCGCGCCGTCGCCCAAAGCCTTTCTGAAAACCTCCCCCAAAACCAGCCCCACGTCCTCCACCGTGTGGTGCAGGTCCACTTCCAGATCCCCCACAGCCTTAATCTTCAGATCAAAGCGGCCGTGGCACCCGAACAGGGTCAGCATGTGGTCGAAAAAACCGATGCCCGTGTCCACCTGGACCTCCCCGGTCCCGTCCAGGTTCAGGGCGATTTCCACCTGGGTCTCTTTGGTGGTCCGGCTGAGCGAACCAATTCGATTTTTTTGCTTGGTTTCCATGATTATCTCCCCATTAACCCGGATTATTATATGGATCGAAGGCATAAGTCAATAAGCCGCAGCAATTCCCTCTTCCTCTGTTGAAAAAAGAGGCTTTTATCTTGAAAAACCTGTCAGGTTTTAATACCATGGCCCTAGCATGAGTTTTCGTTATGCAGGGAGGGGAAGCCAGACGCCGGGGGGGCGCCGCTTTACATCCGTATTTTTGGGCGCTATCGCCCTCCATAAGGCTTTTCGGCCTTTCCTCGTCCGCATCCGTTGCAACCACCTTTTTAATTCAGGAGAAAAAAATGAAAAAAATCCTGGTGTTAGCCTCCGCCTTTCTGATCCTTACGGTCGCGGCCGGCGCCGCTTACGCGGGCGAGGGTTTGGGCGTTTATTTTGGAGCAGGCGGGTCCTACGCTTTTGAGTGCATGGATATCGACGAATATAATGGATATTACGTGAGCGAGTACGGCATTTCTCCTGAATTGGACGGAACCTACGGGTTTTACGCCCTGTTTGGAGCGCGCATTCCCATTCCGGAAAAGGCCCGGGTCGCCCGGCTGTTTTATTTTGAACTGGAAGGCAATTATCTGCCCGGATTTGAGGGGTCGGAGGAATCCGTCCTCGCCGCAACCAAAGGCGCCAAACTGGACGTGGAATTGGACGTGACCACCGTCACCGGCGCCATCAAGTTCGCCCCTAAAATCGGAGATATCGAGGTTTTCAGGCCTTACGCGTCCCTGGGCGGGGGGCTTATGATCGGAGAGATCACCACCACAGCCTCGTACAAGGGCTTTGGAGTTACGGGAAGCAACACGGAATACGACCCGTGCTTCAAAGCCGGCCTGGGCTTTGACTATTATCTGACCGAATCCATCTCCCTGAACATGGAAGCCACCTACGTCACCGGATTCCACGACCTGGACGAGGTAAGGTACGTGAACGGCTCCGCCGGCTTCGCCTTCCACATGTAAAACTCCAATTCCATAAAGCTCACGCCCCGGCCCTTCTCCTGAACCGGCCGGGGCGACTTTAAGATGCAAAATTTCCGCGAAAATAATTTGGAAAAAAATTTCGGTCCTTACCTAAAGCCAAAACAAGCCCTAAAAATCCAAGATCTCTAAAACCAAGGTGTTATCCTGCTCATAAAGATCCCACCCTAAAATTTTTTTGCTCCCGCCGCTTAATAAGAAAATCTTATTATCTATTGACAACAGAATAATAATTTTATATTATCTCATCAGGAGGAGAATGATGGAGACGCACGATTTGGCATTGCGCCTGAAAAAGGCAAGGGAATCTGTCGGCCTCACACTAAAAAGCGCCGCCGACAAGATGGGGTTTAGCAACTATCAAACGCTGGGTTCAATTGAAAACGGAGCGAGAGAAGTTAAAGCCGCTGAGATAATTAAATTCTCAAAAATTTACTATTGCTCAATCGACGTTTTGATAGGAACCGGAGACCATAATGATGAGAAACCCCGTTTATTATGGCGCCGCGCTCCTGAAGAACACGTTCGTAAAATGATTGAAAAACGGGTCCATAAACTTGCCGAACAGTGTGTATGGCTCCAAGAGGCCCTAACTATATCCTCGCGCAGAAAATTCAAAACCTTTGTTTCGGACCGAGAGGAGATAGCAACAAATTTCAAGGTTGATGACATAGCAAGGCAAGCCAGGAAATCTCTTGACTTAGGCAGGCGTCCATCCCTTAGCTTAAAGGATGCATTAGAACAGCAGATGGGAGTAGTGGTTATTTATGATGCGTTGTCCGATGCTGGTTCAGCGGCATCCATGGTACACCCACGATATGGCGCCATCGTTGTCATCAATTCAAACGAATCCCCCTGGAGGCAAAACTATGACTTAGCTCATGAATTATTTCATTTATATACATGGGAATTGTTTACCCAAGACGAGCTTCAAGATCCGGTCCTATTCCATGATATAGAAAGGAAAGCTGATCGTTTTGCATCGACGCTCTTATTGCCAAGTGAAGAAATTCAAAGCAGAGTGCATCAAAAGTTAGATGAAAACAAAAAGCTGTCCAAGGCTGACTTTGTTGATATTGCAAGAGAATTCGGGGTTTCGACGCAGGCCTTGGCCTATCGGATGAAAAATGCAAACCTCATTTCTTGGGAAGTCGCCGACAGGATTGCTAAAAATGAAGAGGTTTTGGGTTTGAGTAAAGATCGCCGTTGGGATGAGCGCGAAAAGGCTCCAAAATCTGAAATACTTACGGACCTTGCAATACGGGGATTGCGTAAGTCAATTATTTCTCGGGGAAAATTTGCTGAGTTGTGCGGTATTGACCGTTGTGATATTGATGATTTTATAAACGAAAAGGGAATATTATATAACGACGGAGAGAGTTTTGAAATTATGGATTCTTGATGCTGACGTGATAATTGATCTCCTGTCTTTAGGGGTTTTTGACAATCTACTTAAACACTGTCAATTGCACCTCTCAACGACAGTGATTGAAGAAGTGCGTTTTTACAAAACCGGAAAAGCCAAGATCCAGATAAATTTTAGAACTGACTACGTTAATACCCGCAAGGTTATTGAAGAGTCGGCAACAGTTGACGACTTGAAAGAAATTACTGAACTACTGCCAATGGCAATTAAAAGAGGTATCGGACCAGGAGAACTTGAGTCCCTTGCCGTTCTTAATAAAAACAGAAACTTGGTATTTTGCTCCATGGATGGATTAGCCATCAAATCTCTTCCTTTTTTAGACCTATCGCAAAATGGAATCTCAGTAGAAAAACTTTTACAGAAGTCAGGCATTTCTACAAAAATTCTTAAAGAACCTCATATGGAGCAGTATTTCCAAACAAAACTAAAGGATGGGCAAGAACTTAAAATCAAGGGTTTTTAACTCATTCACCTCTTCGTTCTCGGTCCTCGCAAGGACGCCCCCTGCTGACAAATCATATACAAAAAATTGAACTAGAAAATGGAGCATCCGCCTCATGGGGATGAGGTTCGACGGGACGTCGGAACAGAACCTGAGACGTGCTGATGTTTCTCTTTCAAGCCGAATTTCCTTGACCAATCAGAACGCTTAGTTTATTTTGCGAACAGTGTTCTGTTTTATGATCAACTATCATGAGGGAGGAGTAGAGTTAATATGCAAACCAATCTTGGACACATTCTGGCCAATAGAGCCTTTTTATCGCCCAGCCTGGAAGCCTGCGTAGGCGCTGACTATCGCTACACATACGCCCAGGAAAACGCCCGGGCCAACCGCTTCGCCTCCGCCTTGAAGGCCAACGATTTCAAAAAGGGAGACCGCATTGCCGTGCTTTGCAAAAACAACGAGCACATCATCTGCGCCTTGATGGGCGCCGCCAAGATGGGCGTGGTCGCCGCCATCCTGAACTGGCGGCTCACCGCCCCGGAGTTGGAATACATCCTGAACAACTGCGGCGCGGACATGCTGATTTACGACGACGCCTTCGCGCCTGTGGTGGACGAGCTCAAAGGAAACATTCCGACCCGCCTTTTTGTGAGCAAATTCGCAAAGGGGAAGGATCCGGACTTTGAGGATTTCCTGGCCCAAGGATCGGAAGAGGAGCCTTCCATCAAGGCCGGCGGGGACGATCCCTGCGTGATCATGTACACCTCGGGCACCACGGGAAAACCCAAGGGCGCCATGATCAGCCACAACAATGCGTTCTGGGCGTCTCTGGGCCTGACCCACACCCTGCCGTGGGCGTATAAGGAGCGTTATCTGCTCGTGGCGCCGCTCTTCCATATCGGCGGGCTATCGCCGGTGTTCGCCAACATTCACAAAGGCCTTACCACGGTCTTTATGCCGGATTTCGACCCGGTCGGCATGTACAGGACCATCCAGGACGAACGCATCAATTTTATGATGACCGTGCCTTTGATGCTCATGGCCATGGCCATGGTTCCACCGGATGTGGTGGAGAAGTTCGACCTTTCCAGCCTGAATTTCTTTGTATGCGGCGCTTCGCCCGTGCCGCCCTCTTTGATTCATCTATATAATGAAAAAGGCTTCAAAATCGCCCAGGTTTACGGCGCCACGGAATACACCGGCGCCATCACCTTCTGGACTCACGAAATCGGCATGGACAAATGCGCTTCGGCCGGAAAGCCGGTTTTCCACGGCCAGGTCAAGGTCTGCAAGCCGGGGAGCGACGAGGAAGTCCCGGCCGGCGAAGTGGGCGAACTATGTTTATTCGGCCCCCAGGTGTTCTTGGGGTACTGGAACAACCCTAAGGCCAGCGAAGAGGCTTTGACGGGCGGGTGCTATCGCTCGGGCGATTTGGGAAGGATCGACGAAGACGGTTGCGTGTATGTGATCGATCGCTTGAAGGACATGATCATCAGCGGCGGCGAGAACATTTACCCGGCGGAAATAGAACAGGTCCTGCAATCTCATCCGGCGGTGGCCGAGGCCGCGGTTACGGGAAGGCCTGACGAAAAATGGGGCGAAATTCCCGTGGCCCACGTGGCCGTCCGTCCCGGCGAAACCATAACGGAAGAGGACATCCTCCAGGTCTGCCGCGACAATCTGGCTGGCTTCAAGCGAGTCAAGGAAGTGCATTTTGTGGAGGCGCTGCCCAAGAACTCCACTGGCAAAATACTGAAAACCGTTTTAAGAGAAGAATTGGCCAAGTAGTCCGGGTCATGGGGGCGCGGCCTTGAAAAGCGCCCCCTTTCCAAACTCCACACCCAAAATTCATGCGAAAGGAGTACGACCATGAGCTTGCCGGATCGCAACAACCCATACAGCTTTAACGCTTTTTTAGATTGGCGCGAAAACGTGGACTATTACGCCGACGACCCCTTCGCTCAAAAAGTCGTCCGGACTTTTTGCGGCGACATGACCGACGAGGTGGACGCCGCAGCCAGGGAGACCTCCAAAAAGGCCTCGTTCAAATGGCGCAAGCTTTCCGAGGCGTTGGCCTGGCCGGAAAAGCGGCCTTATATGAAGCATTACGACGGGCACAGAAACCGGATTGACCGGATCGAACGCCCCATGGAAACCCAGATTGTGGAAAAGGAGGTTTTCGGCGAAGCCTTGTTCTCCAAGAACACCCATCCCTGGGTCAAGCTGATCAAGATGTTCCTCATGTACCAAAACGGCGAGTATTGCGTTTCGTGTCCTTTGACCTGCACCGAGGGGTTGGTGGCGGTCATCGAGCCTTTCGCCGACACTCCGGAACTGAAAGCCATCCTCAATCATTGCAAGGAAGGCGTGGACGGCGAATTCGCCATTGGCGCCCAGTATCTTTCGGAAATCCAGGGCGGCTCCGACGTGCCTTCCAACCTGGTGGAGGCGGTGGAGGAAGACGGCGTCTGGAAACTATACGGGACCAAGTTTTTCTGCTCGGCGGCTCACGCGGATTACGCCATGGTCACGGCCAAGCCCAAGGGGTCGGAAAAGGTCGGCCTGTTCGTCATGCCGTCCTGGCTGCCAGGCGACAAGGAAAAGGAACGCCGCAACAGCTTCACCATCGATCGCATCAAGTGGAAAATGGGCACCAGCGAACTGCCCACGGCGGAGCTCACATTGAACGGCGCCGTGGCCTACCAGGTGGGGCCGTTGGATCGGGGCCTGGCTAACATGGTGGGTGTGGTGCTGACCTACTCCCGTCTGACGGTGGGCCTTTCCGGCGCGTCCTCCATGATCCGGGTATGGCGCGAGGCCGCAAAATACTGCGAGTTCCGCGAAGCTTTCGGCGTGAACATCAACTTCTTCCCCATGGTTATGGGCCAGCTGGCGGACATGGAAAAAACAGCCAAAAGGACCCTGGCCGGCGCCTTCCGCCTGTACAAGGAAGTGCTGGACCTGCCCGGCGGCTTTTTGGGGGCGTCCAAGGACGAAGACGACGCCATGAAGAAAAAGCGCTTTATGGTGCGCGAGTTGGTCATGCTGCAAAAAATCTGCACCAGCTGGGACTGCCCGGACGTTGTGCGCGCGGCCATGAGCATGTTCGGCGGCCACGGCGTGATGGAGGATTTTTCCGCCCTGCCCAGGCTGTACCGCGACGCCGCAGTGAACGAGTTGTGGGAAGGCCCCCGGAACGTGCTTTTGACCCAAATGCACAGGGACCTGCAAAAGGCGGCGGCGTGGCTCCCGCCCCGGGAACTGGTGGGAAATATCCTTGCGGGCAGGGACGAAGGTCTGATAAAAGAGTTCCAGGATGAAATAGAACAAATTTTTAAGCATCCCAACCTGTTTGAAATGAGTCCTGAAACCATTGCCGTATGCAAGCAATGGGACAGCTTCTGCCACAGGCTGTATCACGCCTACCAGGATCAAGCGCTTGAAATGGTGGAAAGCCGGGACTGATTAATCCGGCCTATTTTTAGTGAATCGCCCCGGGGGACGCTCTGCTTTGCGGAAAATCCCCCGGTTTTTTCACAGGGCGGCAAAACAAAGGATTTGGTCAACCATGCCTAAGCAGCACGCAACATTCGCCAGCCTCAAGGAGGAAGAACGCAAAGCCCGCCAGCGCGTAATCGTGGACGCCGCGGAAAGGGTGTTCGGAAAAAAGCCTTTCGAGCAGGTGAGCATGCGTGAAATCGCCCAGGAGGCGGGCATAGCGGCTTCGTCCATTTATCGGTATTTTCCGGACCAGCAAAGCCTGTTTGTAGAAGCTTTTGTGCAAGGGACGAAGGAAATCATCCATCGGGTGGATCAACGCATCGCCAACGGAAAGGTTTCCACCTTATCCGACTTTGTGCTTATTTACATTGATTTTCTCATCGAGCATGACCATCATTTTCGCATGATGACCAACTTTATGATGGGCGGCCAGTTATCCGGCCCTTTGCTGGAAAAACTCAACCAGGCGGCCCGATCCATCCTGGAGCAATTCGACCGGATTATCGACGGCAACGCCAAGCCTGAACAACTCAGACTCCACTCCCACGCCTTGTTCGCCGCATTAAACGGCATCCTCATATCCTTCCGCAACTATCCCGGCCGCGACCCGGACGACGTACGTCGCCACATGGAGAAGCTGGCCAAACTGGCGGCTTCCATGTGCGAAAGCCACCTAAAGGCGAATTCCGCCGAATAGCATCCTGTAAAAAACTAACGGCGCGCCCAGATATCGTACAGATCCATAAGGGCCAGACGCAGGTTGCCGTTGCGGGCGTGAAAAAGCCGGAAAGAATGCTCCGGCTCCAAAGGGGAGTCCTCAGGCAAAAGGCGGTTTGCCAGAATGTGAAGCAGTTCCGGGGTGGCGGCTGTTTTCAACAGGGTGGGCAAGAGGCCGGGGGAATGGGAGGACACAACCAGAATTCCGGCTTTTCGGGTTTTAAAAACAAAGGAAATCCATCCCAGCCGCGACAATTGCTCGGCGCCGTCCAGCAAAATGGCGCTTTGAAGGTCAAGGCCTGAGCATATTTGCCGGACTTCCTCCTTTTCCGGCCGTTTGCGCTCCTGGTTCAGGCGCAATAAATGAACAGTATATCCATCCATGGAAAGCCGGCGCTTTAGCTCTTCCAGGAAGGTGGTCTTGCCCGTGCCTTTGGGGCCGACTACGGCGCCGCGGCCGCTTTGATTTTTCAAGCCGCCCATAATCCTTTCCCAGTCCGTGCCAATAGGGATGTACGGCAGGGAGTCCATGTAGCGGCTGGCAAAGGGGTTGTCGTGGGCTTTCATTGATTCGGCCTTAAAGGACGATTTCCTTGTCAAAGGGGCTTAAAACGAATTCCTTGGTGCAGACCTCTTTCACGCCCTTGATGTCCAGTTCCACCCCCCAACGGAGGGTGATGAGGGTTCCCGAAAAACTGTAAGGCGCAATGGGCAGTTTAAACTTAAAGGATCGGTTATCCTGCTGCATGGGTTTGTCAAAGACTTGTTGATCCTCCACCTGGCTGTCTTCCGTTCCCTTGCCCATGGTGTACCAGAACAAACGCACCCGGGCCGCCTTGGGCCTCTTATCCAGATACCATGAAACTTGCCCTGTTATGGTTTCGCCGGGCTTGAAGATTGTTCCGCCTTCCAACTGCACGTTCATCATAGTCATAGTGAGGTCCCTTGTTAAAAACGCCCCTCCTGCAGGGGATGGATGCTTATTGTGTAATCGTTTTTGGTGTCAGGCCATTTGGGGATGTCGCAATGGGCCTTCAGCACCCACATGATTTCGTTGTTGCTGCTTTTGAAGGTGTGCATGGATTCACCGGGAATTGCAATGCGCCCCTGCCCCCTTTGCATAAAAGCGGAGTTGGTCTGCTCCGTAATTTCCACCTGATAAAAATTATGGGTGTCGGTTATGGTGTCCGTACCCCGCCTGTACGAGGCGGCTTCCGTCCCGGTCAGCGTCAACGTGAACCGGCTGATTCTGTTTGCGCTGCCTTTGAACTCCCAATTGAAGGACACCTCGTCCCCTATGCAGATAAAGTCGGAAAACAGGGTGATTGTCAGCTTGGGATTAAACGCGGCCAGAACGGCGTGAAAAAAACCGAAGATAATGGCGATCCCTATGAGGACGAAAATCGATATGAAAATCGTGAACCCTATGGATCCGTTCCCGGTCATCCAGCCTTTGACGCATTGAAATACGGCGATCCCGACAATGCCGTTCCAGAAGACGGCGGCGAAAAGCGACCCGAAAACTTTGAACCAGGGCGAATACTTGGGTTTCAGGATGGTCATCCCGCCGCCGGTTACACCAGCGTTCTCGCCCTTGAAAGACTCTGAAAAACCGGCTGTTTGGGGGCGCTTTCGGCTTCGGGTATACGAGGGCCGCTTATCCTTCGCTCCGAACAGGGAGTATAGAATCCCGACGCCGCCCACAATCATAAAAATAAGCGGAAGAATGGCAAACCAGGCCATGCCCCCCAGGGACTTGTTCAGCACGGCTTCGGAAGGATCGTCCGGGTTGACGTAGCATACGGCCTGGGATCCCGCCGGGTAGCGTCTGACAATTTCCTTTTTGCCCGAATACCCGCTGGAAGACCCGGTCATGAAGCTGTATTGGCTGGAGCGATAGGCCCGGCCGTTTGCTTTGTAGGAATACAGGATGTCCACGCTGTAGGTGTCGCCGTCGTCGCCGTCATGGGTTTGCACCCGGCTGGACAGGATGGTGCAATCGGTTCGTTGCCAATCGCCGGAGGTGAGGGAGTTTATCCAGGGAGATAAAAAGAAAAAATAGCCTATCAGGCTACCCGCCAGAAAGAAGATGCTGAAAAAAGCAGCCCCTCCAAGGCGGCCTTTCCAGGAGGAGCCCCCGTCCGCCTTGGAGCGCACCTGCCGCTCTGGCTTGGAGGAACTCGTCCATCCGCCAATGAATACGGCTGCCCCAATGACGATGAATATCATGGGTAAGAATACGGCAAAACCCATGGCCAGGCTGGAGAACTCCAAAATGGACTGGCCCGGCATTTTGGGATTGACGTAGCAATAGGCCTCCCCGCCAAGGGCGTATTGCCTGGCTTTGGCGTCCGCCTCGCCCACCTTGGAAAACACATTGTCGTCTTTCAGGTTCAGCTTGTGCGAAGTCCGTTCCCTGCCGTTGAAACTGTATTGGTAGCCCACCCGAAACCGGTAGCCGTCATTAACCACGTCCACCTGGCTTTCCATGATCACACAGGGAGTTTTTGCCCAGCTTCGGGTCTGGTAATTGTCCCAGACGTCCGTGAGGATCATGTAGGCGAAAAAGCCTCCTGCCGCCATGAAAACCAGTCCGAACAGGCTCATGAACAAGCGTTGAGTGATGCCGGTTTTTCCGTCAACAGTCATAGTTTTTTATTCCTTGGAAATTGTGAAGTGGGGGATTCCTGGCAAATCCCTTTTTCCCCTATACCACACACCCTTTTGGATCGTAAACCACAGCACTCTGATTCCGGCATGCTTAACCGGAATCTCATGAATGACGCATCTTTTGAGGAAAACATTTTTTGTTGCTTATCCAGAGGGCGCCTTGGCATCAAGCGGCGTCTTAGTCAAGACTTCGCTCTTTCCTTCTTGGATCCGGCGCTTTTAACGGAAGAATATCCAGCGGGTATTCATTGCGCGTATTGTTGCGGCCTTCCATGGCAAGGTGCACACGCAGCTTCCAGTTGACGAAATATTTTTTCTTCTCCCCGGGGGACGAAGTTCCGGCTTCCAGGGAGTGCATGGTTTCCAGGGGAATGTTCAGGATCGCTTCGCCGTTTCGCATGAGGGAATGGGCGCTGGTCCTGAATTGCTCCTCTGTATAAAACACATGCCTGCCGGACAGATTTCTCTTTCCCAGCTTATAAATGACCTTTTCCTCTCCGGCCAGAATAAAGGCCAGCCCTTGGGCCTTGCCTAAATTCCCTTTGGCTTCCCAGGTGAGCTTGACGTTATCCCCCAAATGCAGGGAGGAGGCGTGGATTGTCGCTGTGACGCGCGGGTTGAATGCGGCGAGGAAAAACGGCCTGGACTTAAAGAGGACGGTCAGGCCTACGGGCGCATAAATCAAAAATAATAATACCGCTTCCGCCCCTGGCGGGTCGGTTATTATAAAAAAAGCCGCCGCCGTCATCGCCAGGTTCAGCAACAAAGCGCCAAGGCTTTGCCCCACGCCGCTTGTCCTGGTTCGCAAAACCAAGCAATCGATGCCCGGTTGAATGCGGTTACCATCAAACCCGGCGGCATGCCTGTTAGGTTTTCTTTCGTTTCTGTTCTTACGCCGGTTTTGCAAGCTGGATTCCCGAGTCCGGAGAATGACGGGCTTAATGAGCATGGACTTGCTTTTAGGCCGATGGGTTTTCTTTCTTTTGCTATCCGGAAAGTTGACAATCCAGTCGCTGATTCCGATCCCCGGCCAAAACGCCAGAAGGATTCCGCACAGGCCCGGAATAATGATCAAAAGAGAAGAAAGCGCCCTGCTCATATCCGGGCTGTAACCCGTTTTCAGAACGGCCAGGCCCGGCTTTCTGGGATTGACGAAGCATACGGTCCTGGCGCCCCTGGGGTATTTGGCGATTATCGCCTCCTGGGAGCCGCTCTCAATGGAAGACTTTTGATCATATTTATATGCATTGGACCAGTATTGCTTTCCTTTATAGCAATACGAATACAGGACGTCCGTTTTGAACAGATCCCGGCGCCCCGAGTGTTTGGTCAGAACCCTGCTCAGGGCGACCGTGCACTCCGTCTTTTCCCAGCTTTCCGAAGGCCTGTTTGCATAGGCGGACCACAAGGCCGGAATTCGCCCGTAGGCGAGTCCGCCTGCCAGGAGCGCCGCCATCAGACAGGCGATGGCCAGGCGCTCAAGCAATGCGTAGTCGCCTATTCGATACTCCAGCGGAAGCCCCAGCCAGGCTTTTCGAAAGCCGGACGCCGCGGCGAATAGAAAGGCCAGGCAAATCGGGTATAAAAACCAAAAGCTGTATTTATCGGTTTCAAGAACCGCCTTGCTTGGATTGCTCGGATCTACGTAGCAAAAGGAATCCGCTCCCGCCGGAAATTCTCTCGCCAGTTCCATGGCTTCTTGGGCGGAATAAAAAACAATCGGGTTTAAGCGATGCCGCTTGGAAGTGAAGGCTTCTCCGTTCACCTCATATTCGTATTGCACCAAAAACTTATAGCCTTTGGGAACCGCGCGCCCGGAGCTTTGGACGACGCGGCAGGGCGTTTTGGTCCAGAACGGCAGTCCCGCGCTATCCGCCTGGGCCATTTGGATGCCCCACCACCAGCCAAAGGCCAGTGCAATAAGAACCAGTCCTCCAAAAACGTGCGCGGCTCTTACCCAAAGGGAAGCCTTTGCTGATTTTGGTTTATCCCCGGCCATTTAATGTTCCTGCCTGATGCGATCCATGGAGAATAATAAAATCTGTCAGCTTTTGGGATTGCACTCAAAATGCTGTCGGATGACCCTGCGGCCGGTCAGCAATGCTATTCGTCCCGCATCGGGGAGTTTAACTCCGTGGGATGATGCGTCCATATCACAACCCTTTTATGGGATGAATTTTCAACGGGTATTCCCGAATTGGGTTCGGGCGGCCTTTGCCCTTGCATAGCACTACCAGCAGCCAGGTAATGGAGTATTTTGTATTGAGGACGAAAAAGCTCTCCACCTCAGCTTCCAGAGAATGCATGGTTTCACGCGGAAGGTTTAACAATATTTCCCCCTTGGAGGATAAAGCAGGCCCGAGACGGCTGACGAGTTCCTTCTGGAAAAACAGATGGCTTTTTTCCTCAGAGTTCTTCTTTCCCTGTTGCCGAACGCTTTCTAACCCTGCCAAAACAATTGCAAAAGATTCGATTTTGTTCCGATCTCCATGTATCTGCCAAGTGAGCTTTACATCGTCGCCCAGGCTGAGGCGGCCGGAATGAAGCGTTACCTCAACCCAGGGGCTGAACCAGCTTAAAACCTCACGTGCGTGGGGCGCAATATATAACAAGCCCAAAAAAATCATGATAACATAGAGGGAAAAATCATCCCAGTCATCTCCTCCGGCCAGCACATCATAGAAGCAGAACAAAAAATATCCAATCCAGCACAGCAAAAACAGGAAGACGGCGGCCGTCACAATGCGCCTTTTCAGTTTGGGCTTAAAAACCTGCTTTCCCGACTCGGATGAAAATGAGCCGCCGTCCTTCCAAACGTTCCTATTCAGCCTCCTCCGCCGTCTTTTCCCGCCAGAGGCCAGCCATAAGCCGTAGACTCCGGCGCCTAAGGGCAGAAGAGGTGCAAGTAATAAAATAGGGCTAAACCCAAGCTCCCTTTTCAATACCGACTGGCTGGGCTTGAGCGGGTTGACAAAGCATTTTGCTCCAGACCCTTTGGGATAGGCTTCTATAATTTCTTTTTTTGCGGAATAGCCTTTGGTGGGCTCGCTGCCAAAGTTGTATGCATTCGACCGGTGTTCCTCGTCATTGAAGGAGTAGACATACAAAACATCCACCCAATACCTTTTCTTGCCGCCGTCAAATTCCGTTTGAACCAAAGACCGCTCAATCGTGCAAGCCGTTTCCTGCCAGAACCAACAGGTTGCATACCCTGCCATTGGCTTGAAATTTATGTACTGCCCCAAAGCAAGGCCCGACGCAATGGCGAATAGGGATAAGCAAGCCAAGCCCCAGGAATACATAGGCGAGTGGTATCTTTTTATGGGAGACGGAGAAGCAAGGCCTCCGAACCAGGCGCTTTGAATGGTATGCAAGCCAAAAATGGCGCAGCCCAGCGGCAAAAAAAAGAAAAGGAAAGGCCACGGGCTCCAACCGTTGTCCAACACCGCTCGCTCCGGGTTTGCGGCGTCCACATAGCAAACCGCGTCCTGGCCCGGCTTGTACTTTTCGGCCAAAGCGCCGGCCTCGGCCCATTGGTTAAAAACCTGGCTTTTAAAATGATATTTATAAGATTGATAGTCCACTGCATTATAACGATATGCATATGCGACGACATATTCATAGCCCGTCCGCAAGGGCCTGACGCGGCTTTCCTCTATCCGGCAAGGAGTCTTGACCCAGTTCAACTGAGGCTGCCGCCAGGATTGCACCAAAAATAATCCACAAATCTGGGCGACGGCCGCAAGGATCAAAAACAAACCGGCGGCTGTGTATCCGACTTGCTTGAGCCGGGGCGGCTTCCAATCTTTGTTGTCTGCTCCTGCCATGGCACCTTCAGCTGTCTGTCAGTGATTATGGATGGATCTTGCGATGTTTACCACGAAGCGACGCCGGGGTAAATCCCCTGAGAGACAAAACCCGCCTTTTATACCGCCAAAGCGGCCCCAATATTCAGGCCTTGGGATCAGGACCATACCACATGCAGTGCTTTGCCAAAAAATATGCCCGGATTCCTAAAGATTTTTCGCCTAAAGCCCGACAAAACGAATACCATTAGTATTCTCATAGGGCGGCTGCTCCCGGGCTGCGGAAAGGAGACAAACATATAAATAGGGAGGCTATGGAGCCAATCGCGGTTCCAATGGGTTCCAGGCAACCAACAACCTTTTTCGGATTTTAAAAAGGAGGCAGCCATGGACAAACACCTTGTCAATTACGACACTCTCATCAAAGTCACCCGGGCCATTTCCATGAGCAAAGACCCGGAAGAAATCGCCATCCTGGCGGTCAACTCCATCAAGCGGGCCCTGTCAGTCAAGGGCGTCACCCTTTTCCTGGTCAACAGAAAAACCCAGGAGCTTGAAGTCGCCGCATCCACAGGGCTCAGTCAGGAGTATCTGAAAAAAGGCCCCGTCAGCGCCATCCGCTCCATTGCGGACTCCCTGGATTCCGGCCCCATCGCCATTTACAACGTCACCGACGACCCCAGGCTTCAATATCCCCAGGAAGCCGTCAAGGAAGGCATCGCCTCCATTCTTTCCGTGCCTATTGAAATTCACGGCCAGACCATGGGCGCACTGCGCGTGTACACCTCCGAGCCTTGGGAGTTTGTCATGGGCGACGTGAGCATGGTGCAGGCTGTGGGCCAGATGGTGGGCATGGCCCTGGATATGGCCAGGCTCACGCGCGGCTACAAAAGCAGCATCGAAGTCCTTAAAACCATGCGGGATCCTTCCCGAATGAAACCGCCCATCATGGAGGGCTTTGAAGGGCTGCCCGTATGATTTCGCCGCCCCGGCGGACGGGGCTTGAACGCAACTCCGACTCCTTGCGGAGGCTGGAGAACCAAAACCGGTCTCCGCATTTTATTTCGGATTTGAAGAATAGTCCTACTACGACGCCAACGCCTTAAAACTTATTCAATATCCTGCGCACCAGCCCGACTTCGGGATCGCTTTGCCGGTATTTTTTCAAGCTGGCCATCATCTCGTTGATGGCGCCCGCCGCCGTTTCCCGCACTTCCTCCAGGACTATGGGATCGTCCTCGCATCCCTTATAAGGGGCCGTGTCGATGGGCCTGCCAAAATAGCAATAAAAGCGCTCCGGCCTTGGCAGCACGCTAAGTCCAAGCCCTCGGGCCAGGGGAGGAATGGCCTCCCCCTCCCTGACCAAATCCAGAAGCCCGGGAATTTTGGAAAGCAGCCGCCCGGGCCGGGATTTCACCACGTCCCCGCCGTCCAGGAATATGGAATAGGCGTAGTCCGGGCCCAGCGAGGCGATAGGAAGGATGGGGTATCCGTACTTGATCGCCAGCCGGGCGAAGCCGTAGCGTTCCTTCCAGATGAGATTATGAATTTCCCCTTTGCGCCGGCAGACCTCCCTGCCCCCGCCCGGATAGACCAGGATGTCATCCCCGGCCTTCATGAGCCGGGCGCAGTTTTCGGGAGTCCCCTCCACCACGCCGAATTTTTCCAGAAACCGCCTCCACACCGGAATTTTAAAATGAAACCGGTCCCCCAGCCCGCGCGGAAAAACGCCGGTCTCCCGGTATAAGGCCACGGCGTACAAGGGGGCGTCCATGACTCCGTAGATGGTGTGGTTGCCGACGAACAAGTGCGGCTGGGAAGGGTCCACATTATCAAGCCCGAAAATCAGCGGGTTGAAATAAAGCCGGGGCAAGGTCTGCAGCAGGTGCATGGTTTCCGCGGACAGGGGCGGTCTGAATACATCTCTTTTTAGGGGCATCGCTAAACTTCGCTGTATCTGAAACAGTCCACAAGGTGATCGTTAACCATGCCCATGGACTGCATGTAGGCGTAGCAAATGGTCGGGCCGACGAAATTAAAGCCTCTTTTCTTCAAATCCTTGCTGAGAGTCTGGGCCAAAGGGGTTTGAGCCGGAACCTCGTCCATGGTCTTCCAGGCGTTTTTGATGGGCGCTCCGTCCACAAAATTCCATATGTAGGAATCAAAGGACCCGAATTCTTCCTGAACCTTGAGAAAAGCCCGGGCGTTCTGCACGGCGGATTTGATCTTAAGGCGGTTGCGGATAATTCCGGCGTCCTGGGCCAGGGCCTCCATCCTGGTTTCGTCGTACCGGGCGATTTTTTCGGGATCGAATGCGTCAAAGGCTTTGTTATAGTTGGCCCTCTTACGCAGAATGGTAATCCAGGCCAAGCCGGCCTGGGCGCCTTCCAAAATCAAAAACTCAAACAGCCTGCGGTCGTCGTGACAGGGCAGGCCCCACTCCAAGTCGTGATAGACGATGTAATCCGGGTCGTCCCCGGGCCATGGGCAGCGTGCTTTCATGAAATAATACCGATTGCTGAAATAGTAAGTGTGCAGAGCAGCGTCTTAACCGACCGGTCAAACAACGTCATTTCCATAACGGCCGAGGCTTGTCCTGTCAATACCGTATTCAGGGCAGCCCTGGCGTCTGTTCAACAGGCTGATTCTAAAAGTGCGGCTCGGTTCGGAGGATGGATTAGATCTGGTTGTATCTGAAGCAATCCGCCTGGTGGTCGTTGACCATGCCAATGGTCTGCATGAATGCGTAGCAAATGGTCGGGCCGACGAAATTAAAGCCCCTTATCTTCAAATCCTTGCTCAGGGCCTTGGCCAATGGGGTCTGGGCCGGAGCCTCCTCCCAGGTTTTCCAGGCGTTCTTGATGGGCGTCCCGTCCACAAAGCGCCAGATGTAGGAGTCAAAGGACCCGAACTCCTCCCGGACCTTAAGAAAGGCCCGGGCGTTTTGTACGGCGGATTTGATCTTCAGGCGATTTCGGATAATCCCGGAGTCCCGGGCCAGGGCTTCCATTTTGGTTTCGTCGTATCGGGCGATTTTTGCCGGATCAAAGGCGTCAAAGGCCTTGCGATAATTCGCCCGCCTGCGCAAGATAGTCACCCAGGCCAACCCGGCCTGGGCGCCGTCCAGAACCAAAAACTCGAACAGCTTTTGGTCGTCATGGCAAGGCAGGCCCCATTCCAGGTCGTGATAAGCGATTAAATCCGGGTCGGCCCCGGTCCATGAGCAGCGTGTTTTCATCTTTTTTTGCTTCAAAGGGATTTTGTATTCCGGCAGCGTTCAAACCGAGCGTTAAAACAACCCCACTCCAGTATCGGCCAGGGAGAACCCTGTCAATATGATTGAGGGAATAATTCCGGGACAAATTTTCAATTTGGAGAATATAGCAAGTAGATGCTGGGAGCCTTCCCCTCCTGGCTTTGAGGGCGAGCAACCATGGTTTTCCCAAGAAGGGGAAAGGCTCCCAAGATGAAATTGTTTCTGCGGTTTGCGACTATTTTCCCTTGTTGATGAAATCAGGCTTGGTGAACTCAGGGCCGGGATAGTTGTAAAAGCCCTTGCCCGTCTTTGCGCCCAATTCCCCCTTATCCACGTAGGTTTGTAAAAAGGCTGCGTTTTCCTTCAGCCTGGGGTCGTCGTCGTATGTGGACCAATACTCGGTGATGTGATGGCAGGTGTCCAGGCCGATGGAGTCCATGATGGCGAAGGGTCCCGTGTGGACGCCCATGACGCCCATCCAGGCGCGGTCAACATCCTGGGGTTCGGCCACGCCGCGCGCCGCCAGGGATTGAGCCGCCCGGAGCCATTCGGTCAAAAGGGCGTTGAAGACGTAGCCCGGGCTTTCCTTTTTCAGGACGATGGAGACCAGTTCCATCTGATCGCTAAAAGCCTTGACAGCCTCGATGGTCTCGGGCGCCGTACCCGGATGAGGCATGATGTCCACGACATTGTTGAAGGAGACGTCATGAAAATGCAGGGCCGCGAATTTTTCCGGCCTTCCCGTGGCTTCCGCAAAGGCCGAAGGCATCAGGGTGGAGGTGTTGGTCGTAAAAATGACGTTTTCAGGGCATAGTTCGTTAAACTGGGCGAAAACCTTGCCCTTCAGCTTGGGAACTTCAGGCACGGATTCGTTGACAATGTCCGCGCCTTCGGCGGCTGCGGCAGCGTCGCTGGTGAAACTCATGCGGTTCAACGTAGCTTCCGCTTCCTCCTGGGTCAGCTTGCCCATCCTTACAAAGCGCCGGCCTAATTTGGCCGCCCTGTCCTGGGCGAAAGCCAGGCTCTCTTCGCTGATATCGTACACCGCCACGTCCAGGCCCTTGCTGGCGCACAAAAAACCGATCTGGTGCCCCATGGTGCCCGCTCCCAGGATCAATACCTTTTTAAATTCCATACTGCTCACCTTCTCTCCTTATTTAACCGTAATGGCCTTATTCTCTGCAAAGGCTTCCGCCGTCCACCGTCAAGGTCGCTCCCGTGGTGTAGGATCCGGCCTCGGAGACCAGATACAACACAGCCCCGGCCATTTCAATAGGTTCGGCGTGCCTGCGCAAGGGCAGCGTGCTGGTGACGAATTCCTTCACGTCGTCGTCGTCAAAGAGAGCCTGGGCGAACTTGGTCCTTGTCAACCCGGGCAGCAGGGCGTTGACGCGAATGTTGTCAGGCCCCAACTCCATGGCGTACGCCCGGGTCAGCATGATGAGGGCCGCCTTGGTGATGGAGTAGATGCCGCGGAACTTGGCGGGATTAATCCCGTTGACCGAGGACGTATTGACAATGGCGCCGCCTCCGCCCTTTCTCATGATCGGCGCCGCAAACTTGCACATGAAGAACGGGCCCTTGAGGTTGACGTCCAGAGTCTTGTCATAAACCGCTTCATCTGCGTTTTCCATGGGGCCGTAATACGGATTGGCGGCGGCGTTGTTCACCAGGATGTCCAGCCTTCCAAAGCGCTTTTCCACTTCCTGGAACAAGGCGTCGATCTTGTCCACATATCCCATATGGCAGGGAATCACATCCGCTTTGCCGCCTTTGTCCCTAATGTCCTGGGCCACCTTTTCCAAGGCTTCGGCCTTCCGGCTGACCAGGATGCAGTGGGCGCCGTTTTCCGCCAATGTATGGGCAATAGCCTCCCCGATTCCGCGGCTTGCGCCGGTGATCAGGGCGATTTTTCCTTCCAGGGAAAAGTTGACTGCCATGGGGGACCTCCCTTTTTGTTGGGGTTTGTTGAGTAGCAAAATTCAGCCGGTACACGGTTATTCATTTTGGCGGTCATTGTCAAGAAAAAACGAACGTTCGTTCTATTTATGAGCGTCGGGTTTGTTCCTTCAGAGCCATTTGCCCCTTCATTCCAAAATATTTTTTAAGCTTATTTCCAAATCCGGCGGATGGCCGGATTGCGCATTACAAAGATTTTTCGTCCGTCTCGCCGGCCGCCTGGGTGAAGGCCATGTGGGTCCAGGAGACCTCGTCTCTGCCCAAGAGGTCAGGCAGATCAGCGTGCAGGATTATTTTCAGCCCCTGTTCGGCCGCCAGCCTTTCAAGGGATTGGGCCGAACACGGATGCATCACCCTTTGGTCGGGCGAGGGGCCGTGCCTCAGGGTTATGACCAAGACCCCGTTTGAATCCAAAAGGGCTGCCAGGGATTCCATGGCGGCGGGTCTTTGGTCGGGAGATACATGAATCCATACAGCGT
The DNA here is from genome assembly GCF_000429905.1 of Desulfatibacillum aliphaticivorans DSM 15576. NCBI lineage: Bacteria > Pseudomonadati > Thermodesulfobacteriota > Desulfobacteria > Desulfobacterales > Desulfatibacillaceae > Desulfatibacillum > Desulfatibacillum aliphaticivorans. Next base: position 113,128 of record NZ_AUCT01000008.1, read on the forward strand.
TCAGCAGAATCAGGACGAATTTTTCGTTTAGGCTCAGGACTGCGTTCAGCAGGGGAAGGCTGTCGTCAATCCACCGGACCGAGGATTGGGGGCGAAGCTCCCTGGCCCTTTCTCGCATGGCGGCCGAGGGCTCCACGGCGGTCGCCTGGCATCCCCTCTTTTCCAGCCAGGAAGCGTCCCTGCCCGATCCGGCGCCCACGTCCAAAACTTTGGCGCCCGGCTTGGGCAGCAGATGCAGCCATGGGGCGTAGGCCTGCTCCGGGCTCACGCCTTCGTAAAAGGAGGCGTATAGGCCGGCGTTTTGGGAGTAGCCTTTTTCCATCTCCGTCCCTGCTTGGCGGAACATAAACGCAATGGCGGCCGCATGAATTAGTTCTGCCCCGGGCCGTCGCCCTCTTCTATGAATTGCCGGGCGTATTTTCTATATAAATGATAAAAAAGCACGCCCATGACCTCGTGCCCCCTCAGCGCCAGTTCCTGTTTTTCCTGATTTTTAGCGTCCTCGGTGGCTTGGTGAAAGTCGTCAATGAGAATCTTGACGATATCGGTGAACTGCTTGCCTATGGCGGACATGGTGATTTCAGGGTGAAAGCTGGATTTGCGGTTGATTCCGGATTTGGCCATGGCCACCATGACCTTTCCGATGCTCACATCATCCTGGGAGTATACGCTTTCCCCGTTTTCAGTGAGAGAGCCGATCAGGTTCCATTCCTTCAACTTGGGCAGCCAGCGCGCCGCAAGGCCCGTGGCTTCCAGAAAAGCCTCGTCTCCCTTGACCCCGGCCCCCAGGTAATGCTCCATGGGCCGGAAAAACTCCATGCGCAGCTTCAGCAAGGCCTGCTTGCTGGCGCTCCTGTGCTCCCACAACACCTTTTTGATCGTGGGCAGCGGAAAAAAGAAATCGTTTTGCAATTCCTTAATTAAATGAATGCGTTCCACATAACTCTGGTCATAATCGGCGGAGTTGCTCCCGGTTTTTTCCGGCTTGGGCAACAAGCCGGCCCGGATGTAATAATGTATGGTTTGTTTGGGCACTCCGGTGCATTTGACCAATTCGCTGATTTTCATAAAACCTGCCTCCCTGTAAAATAACTGGGGTTTTCACCCCAGAGTGAACGCTATACCGGAATGGGGCCTTCTTCGCAACCAACGCAACTGCAAACGGAGTGACGTCCGACTTTTACTGGGGGGCGGACGCCAAAAAAACAGGACTCGATAAAGTGTATCCACGGGGATATTTGTCATAAGAACCGAACACTTGCTCGCAAAAAACTACCGGGGTACAGCCTTGTTTTCAACGACGGTAAGCAAAATGTGCTTGACAATGTATCCTACTGTTTATTAAAAATAAAGCAAAACTTTCGTATAGAGTCACTAAACGTATAGTGATCATACACTCTATACAGTTCTATTTATTCCGTTTTCTGTTCTTGAAGCTCGTTTTTGCGGAATTGCCCCAAATATATAAAGTCCGAAGCCGAACCCGATTTCCTTTTTAGGGTTTGGTCGCCATAAAATACAAACCTTCCCCCATCTGCAATTCCAGGAAGGTTAAGAGCCGGTTACGGCTGGACGGGATTTACACACCCGGATAAATCCGGAGGCTCGTCCCAGGCGGAAAAAGGCGGAGGCCTTGCTTGCCAAGGCCGGATGAGATCAGCCGAAAACGTTTTATTTCCTTGTTTTCACTGGAAATATCGTCTTTAGAACAAGACCTGAGTTTTTGTCTGGCCCCATACCCTCTCCTCTTGTCGCCAGAGCGCTGTGCGCCCAAGGCGGTCCGCACCGGCAATAGATGTATTGTTGCATATAAGTCGCCCAAACAATCTAAATTATCACGCTGGTGCGGTGGAGTGCGTGCTCGCCGGACAGGAGGCGTGGTTCACCCACACAAAATGAGGAGGGAGCTTATGAAATCATGCAAGATCATCGTTGTACTTATGGCGGGACTGGCATTGTCCTGGGGGCTATTCCTGTCCACCGCGGCAGCAAAGCCGATTAAAATCGGTGTATTGGGCCCCATGTCCTTTACACAAGGCGAGGGGCATTGGAACGGCGCCACCATGGCCGCGGAAGAGGTGAATGCCGCCGGGGGCATTCAAGTCGGCAAGGAAAAACGGGAAATTGAACTGGTGAAAGTGGACACCAACGAGTTTTTGAGCATCCCGGATGCCACAAACGCCGTTGAAATGGCTGTCTCGCGCCATAAAGTGGATTTCCTCGTGGGTGGTTTCCGTACGGAAGCCGTGCTGGTGATGCAGGACATTGCCATGGAATCCAAAACGGTTTTCATAGGCTGCGGCGCCGCCCATCCCCAGCTTTGCACCCGAGTTTTGGACGACTATGACACCTATAAATACTGGTTCCGCCTGACTCCCATCAATTCCAGCTACCTGGGCAAGGTGGACTTTATTCTTCTCGGCACCGCCGGCGCTATCATCAAAAAGGAGCTTGGCGTTGAAAAAGTCAAGGTGGCCATTGTGGCTGAAAAAGCCGCCTGGGCCGACCCCATTGTGGCCGCCGCCCAAAAAATAATTCCCGAAAAAATGGGCATGGAAGTGGCCGGCGTATGGCGTCCTTCCCCGGTAGCCACCGACTGCTCCGCCGAGCTTTCGGCCATCCAGAGGGCCGGCGCTCATATCGTCTTCACCACCTTTTCCTCCTCCGTGGGCCTGACCTTCGCCAAGCAGATGGGCGAGCTCAAGGTCCCGGCCGCTCCTGTGGGCATCAATGTGGAAAGCCAGAAAAGCGGCTTCTGGGAAGCCACCAACGGGGCGGGCAACTACGTGCTGACCATCAACACTTACAACCCGGTAAAAATTAGCGAATTCACCATCCCCTTTGTCGAAGACTACAGGAAACGCTATGGGGAGATGCCGAACTACACGGCCGGCACCCATGACGCAATCAAAATTTTACAGGTTGCTATTGAAAAAGCAGGAACCATCAATTCCGACGAAGTCGTGAAGATGCTTGAAGCCACAGACTTAAACACCGCCGCCGGCAGGGTTGTGTTTGACAAGTCTCACGATGTCACCTGGGGCCCCAATTACGTGACCGCCCTTGGAACCCAATGGCGGGACGGCGAAATGAAGTGTGTATGGCCCTACAACTGGGAGGGCGTTACCTATGAAGGCTCCGTGCCCTACAAACTGCCGCCCTGGATGGTGGAATACTGGAAAAACAAGTAACAAGATTTGCCTTTTGTGTCTGCCTTCCCGGCCTTGGCGCCGGGAAGGCCGATTTTTCCCGAACCAAATAGCGAGCTACCGCTTGGGCGCCGGTTTCCATTGGTGTTTGTGGGGAAGCTTGTGAGGTGATTTATGTTAGTTGATATGCTTATCGACGGCCTCATTAAAGGAAGTGTGTACGCCTTGCTGGCCATTGGATTTTCCCTGGTCCTGGGCGTGGCGCGGATTATCAATATCGCCCACACAGCTCTTTATATGACGTCGGCATACATGATTTACGTTGGAACCAAATTGCTGGGCCTGCCTGCCATTTTGTGCATGCTGGTGGCCATCGCCCTCACAATCCTTTTAGGATTGCTCGTATACAATTTTTTCATCCGGCCGATCCAGGAGCACGAGGCCGCCATGCTCATTTCCACCATTGCCGTGGGCATGATGCTTCAGGAAGTGTTCCTGATGATTTTTGGAGGCCACTACCTGGGTGTGGAACCTCTGGTCAGAGGGTACACTACCATACTGGGGGTGAAGGTAACCAACCAGCACTTGCTGGCTCTGGGACTGGCTCTTATTGTCCTTGTTTCCGTCCGTTTATTCCTTATGAAAACCCGCACGGGCCTGGCCATCCGTTCCACCGCCAACGACCGCGAAGTGGCCAATCTCATGGGCATGAACGTGACTGGCGTGGCTTTTGTTACCATGGCCGTATCCGTGGGGCTGGCGTCCATTGCGGGCGCCATTGTGGCGCCTCTGGTGACGGTGGAGCCCACCATGTGGATGCATCCCCTGATCATGATGCTGGCCATCGTGGTGCTGGGCGGCCTGGGAAGCATCGAGGGAAGTTTTGTGGGGGCGTACATCCTGGGATTCGCCGAGTCCCTGGTTGTTTTCATGGTGCCCATGGGGTCTTTTCTTAAGGATTCGGTAGCACTCACCATTATGATTTTGGTGCTGCTGGTCAGACCGGAAGGATTGTTCGGTGTATCCTTCGAGGAGGAGCGTTAGGATGCGTATTGTGGTTACATATATCCGCAGAGTGTTAAAGATCCTGCGCGCTGAAGTGTTGGTGCTGCCCAGCCGCGTGACGGTGATGGTTTTCGCTATCGCCTTGCTGGCATTACCCTTGGTGACACAGGACTATTACATTCTGCGCATCATGATATTAACGTCTATTTTTGCTATCTTAGCAGCGAGTTGGGATTTACTGTCCGGGTTTACCGGACAAATGAACTTCGGCCACGCACTTTTTTTCGGGGTGGCCGCCTATGTAACGGCCTTGCTTAATCTCAGATTAGGCCTGCCGCCGTATTTTTCCATTCCCCTGGGCGCCATGGGCGCTGTCCTGACAGGGCTTATCGTGGGCATTCCGTGCCTGCGCCTGAAAGGGTCCTACCTGGCTCTCACCACGCTGGCTTTCCCCATCATTCTCATGGGCCTCGTGTTCGCCTTTCCCGGCATCACCGGAGGCGAATTGGGGCTTTCCGGCCTGACCAAGCTGACGGGTTCCCGGGTGATGGATTATTACGTGACCACCAGTCTGATGCTGATCCTGGGCGGGGTCATGTGGAAGATTACCGACTCCAACACGGGAGTCATCCTCCACGCCATTCGGGAAGACGAAGTGGCTGCTAGAGCGGCAGGAATCAACACCACCCGGTACAAGCTCCTGGCTTTTTGCCTGAGCGGCTTCTTTGCGGGAATCGCCGGCGGGCTGTACGCCCATTTTATGCGTCTGGCCGGCCCTTCCACTCTGGAAATAGGCCTCTCGTTCCAGGTCATCATCTGGTCGGTTTTCGGCGGCATGGTCTCCATTTACGGCCCCATCGCCGGGGTGTACATCCTCAACCCATTCATGGAAGTGCTCAGGATCATCCTGGACAATTTTCCCAGCCTTCCGGAAATGCGGATGTTCATCTTTGCGGCCCTGGTTCTGCTTACGCTCCGGTTCATGCCCGAGGGGTTGATTCCCTGGCTGCGGGACAAGGTGGAGTCGGAATGCCCCAGGTGCAAAGTGCGTAATGTATTTTTCCGACGAAGTTGCCGAATATGCAACGCCGATATGACATGACAAATATTGACCCCCATACCTTAGAAATAGGGAGGTAAGTATAGATGGACGCAATGCAGGCATATATATCCAAGCCGTGGTTGCAACATTATCCGGAATCGGCGCCGCACACGATCGATATTCCGGAGGTTTCCGTTCCCGATCTTTTCAATCAAGTGACGGAAAAATTCGGCAAAAAGACCGCGGTGAATTTTTATGGCAGGAATATCAGTTATAAGGAGTTAAAAGATCAGGCGGATCGATTCGCCGCGGCCCTGGATTCCATGGGAATCAAGAAGGGGGACCGGGTCGCCCTGTACCTTCTTAACTGTCCCCAATTCATCATTTGCTACATGGGCGCTTTGATGATCGGCGCCGTGGTGACCCCGGTCAGCCCGGTATACAGCAGCAGCGAAGTGCGCCATCAGCTCACGGACAGCGGCGCCAAAGTGATTGTTTGCCAGGATTTTCTTTACGACAATGTGATCGAGGCGGAAGTGAAGCTGGACAAGATTATTCTGACGGGCGTCAATGAATATTTGCCCAAGCTGAAAAAACTGTTCACCAAGGGCATTTTAGGCAAGGCTTACGGCGGGGTGGAAGCCCCGGACTCGGCGACCATGGCCGACCAGGGTTTGATCAGCCTCCAGGATCTGCTGAAAAAGCACTCCCCCAACCCGCCCAAAGTGGAAATCGACCCGGTTAACGACCTGGCCGCCCTGCCCTACACCGGCGGCACCACAGGCCATCCCAAGGCAGCCATGATCAGCCATTACACCATTGTGTCATGCCAGGCTCAGGCCATGGAGTTCTGGGGCCACCTGCTGGAAGAGGGCAACGAAACCGTCATCGCCTTTTTACCTTTGTTCCACATTTACGGTCAGGTGATCATCATGCTGACCGGTCTGGTGCACGGATTCAACCTGGTTCTGTTCACCACCCCGGATCTGGACAAGATTCTCAACGCCATGGATCAGTATCAGGCCTCGGCATTCTACGGAGTCCCCACCCTGTTCGAATACCTGAAGGAATACGACAAAACCAACCGGGTGAACTGGAAGAAGCTCAAACTGGTGGTTTGCGGCGCAGACACCCTGCACGATACCACCGTGGAAGACTGGGAGCGCCGCACAGGCAGCCGGATCATCGAAGGCTACGGCATGACCGAGACCGCAGCCGCCAGCCTGGCCAACCCTCCTCACAGGCCCAAAAGAGGCTCTTTTGGAATTCCTTTGCCCAACATCACGGCTGCCATCATCGACGTGGACGGAACCGAAGCCATGCCTGTGGGCGAAGTGGGTGAACTGGTCCTTTCCGGCCCCAGCATCATGACCGGCTACTGGCAGCGCCCGGACGACAATCAGGAAACCATGGTGGAACTCGCGGGCATGACCTGGCTCAGGACCGGCGATCTGGTGAAAATGGACGAGGAAGGGTATTTCTACTTTTTCGACAGAAAGCGCGACCTCATCAAATACAAGGGATACTCGGTCTTCGCCAAGCACGTGGAGGAGGTCCTGTACGACCATCCCCAGGTCAAGGCCGCCGGCGTGGTGGGCGTTCCCAATCCCAAAGTCGGCCAGATGATCAAAGCCTACGTCGTTCTCCAGGCGGAAGCCCGGGGAAAAATTTCCGAAGAGGAAATCACGGAGTACTGCAAGACCAAACTCGCCCATTACAAAGTACCCCAGATCATAGAATTCCGGGGCGAACTGCCCAAGACCGACGTGGGCAAGGTGTCCAGACGCGAACTTCGGGAGGAAGTGGAGGAAGCCTAAAATGGCCCAATCTTTTTTGGAAATAAAAAATCTGCGCAAGGAGTTCGGCGGGCTGACGGCGACCAATGACGTAACTTTCAGCATGGGCCGCCGGGAGATCATCGGCCTTATCGGACCGAACGGGGCGGGCAAAACCACCCTGTTGCGCCTTATCAGCGGCATACTCAAGCCCACGTCCGGCTCCATTAAGTTCAAAGGCAAGAACATCACCGGCGCAAAAACCTGGAACATTGTGAATATGGGCATTGCCAGCACGTTCCAGAACATGCGCCCGTTCCGGCGTTTGCCCATTGTGGCCAACGTCATGGTGCCCTGCCTGAGCCCCAGAGCCATGAAACGCGGCGAATGGGTGAAAAAAGTGGAAGCCAAGGCCATGGACGCCCTGGAGTTCGCAGGCATATCGGACATGGCTCTGGAAAAGGCCTCCACCCTGTCTCAGGGGGACCTCAAGAGGCTTGAAGTGGCCAGGGCCGTAGCAACGGACCCGGAACTGCTTATTCTTGACGAGCCTTTTGGAGGCCTTAGCCCTGCGGAAACCGAGTTGATGGCCAAGTCCGTGGCCCGGCTCCACAAGGGCGGGCGCTTCGGCCGCCTGCACAGCGAAGGTCCGGCCATGATCATCATCGAACACAAACTGCAGCAGCTCATGAAAATCGTGGATCGCATCATTGTGCTGAACTTTGGAACCATACTGGCTGACGGCCCCCCGGACTTGGTGGTCAAAGACCCCAAGGTTATTGAGGCCTATCTGGGAGATGGAGGAACAACGTGCTCTTAGAAGTTTCCAACCTGACTGTTTGTTACGACAGGGCCGTGTTGATCAATGACGTCTCCCTCCGTGTGGATGAGGGAGAGCTGGTCAGTCTCGTGGGCCCGAACGGCGCCGGCAAGACCACTGTACTCCGTGCTATAACCGGGTTGGTGGCCTGGGATAAAATGACCCTTAGAGGGACCTCCCAGGGAGATATCACCATTAAAGGCAAGGTGATGTTCGACGGCAAGGATATCTCCAAAACCCCGGCCCATCAAATTGTAAAAATGGGGCTTGTCCACTGCCCGGAGCGGCGCAGGCCCTTTAGGGAATTAACCGTTAAGGAGAACCTCATGGCCGGCGCTTTTCTCCATATGAAAAAAGCCGACATCCAGGACGAACTGGACAAGGTGTTCAAGCTCTTTCCGGTCCTGGGAGACCGCTTGAACCAGGTGTCCGGCACCCTGTCCGGCGGCGAGCAGCAGATGCTGGCCGTCGGCAGGGCTTTGATGTCCCGGCCCAAGCTCCTGCTCATTGACGAGCCCTCCACCGGGCTGGCGCCGTTAATGCGGGAGGAGGTTTTTAACAAGATCGCCGAAATCAGGTCGCTGGGCATCACCATCATGCTGGTGGAGCAGGAAGTGGCCTCGGTTTTCAGCATGGCTTCCAGAAGCTACGTGCTTTCCACGGGCAAAATTATCGCCCAGGGCGCATGCGACGCATTGCTGGAAGACGAAATGATACGCAAGACCTACCTGGGTCTGTAGCAGTGGGCGGATAACAATCCGTCTTGTATAGGCCATGCCTTCCCCCCAAAAAAGGGCGCTGAATCCCGGCTTGCGGGCCGGTCCTGAAAAAAGGACCGCCCCTTGCCGGGACGACGGCCTTTCCCGCCTCCATGAAATTCATCAGGCGATTAAAGCCCCAATTTTGTTGGGTTTCGCGGGGCTCTACCCAACAGCGCGGCATGGAGAGACATGGGTTGGGTTAAGAAGTCCGGCGTTCAAGCTGAAAGCCAGCGATCATGCATGCGGACTTCAGACCCAACAAAATGTCGCCCGAATTGCTTCATTCAAACCCGCCTCAAAGAAGCCTCAAACGTCAAACGTAGATTTGACCCCATGTCCATTCGACCTAAAGCCGGCGAAGCACGCCCAGGGCGCCGGTCATGGGGCACTCTTCAAAGAGCTTGGACGCCTTGGCCAGGTTGTAAATCTCGTAAGGCGCCTGACCGCCCTTGGCCGGATCGTCAAAAATGTCGTGAATGGCAAGGTAGCCGCCGGGCATCACATGCCCCGCCCACGAGACATAATCCGTATAGGCCGCTTCAAAGGTATGGCCGCCGTCAATGAACACCAGCGCCAAAGGCGTGGCCCATTGCCTGGAGGCGATGCGCGACTTGGTCACCATGGCGATGACCGTATCTTCCAGGCCGGCGGTTTCCAGGGTTTTCCGGAAAAAGGGAAAGGTATCCATCCGGCCTTCGCCGTCCACCAGATCCGAGTCGTGATACTCCTCGCCTGGCTGCTGCTCCTCGTTGCCCCGGTGGTGATCGATGGAAAACAGCACTGCGCCGGCTTCCTTGCAGGCGGTTCCCAAAAACAGGGTGGACTTGCCGCAATAGCTGCCGATTTCCAGGCAGGGGCCTTTGGCGCCCGCTTCCAGGGCGATGTCGTAAAGCCTTTGGGCTTCGTCTTCGGCTAAAAAGCCCTTAACGGGCAGATTGTACAGAGTTTTGATATCCATATGCTTCTTTCGGCCTCATTTTTCAAGGCGAAGATATTTATAGTTTTGATTACTGCCCGGCTTATCTGACTGGATGCCCGGCGGCGACCATCATAATGATTCCCTCTTCCTCCGGGTCCAGTTGCAGGAGGGCGTCTGCTTCTTCGTCGTATATGGCGCCGATGGCGCAGGTTCCCAAGCCCAGGCCGGCGGCGCTCAGGGCCAGGTTTTGCCCCATGTGCCCGGCGTCCAGATAAATGTATCGGTAGGCCCGCTGTTTGTATTTCCACTTGCTGCGCTCCCAGACCGCCGTGAATAAAAAGGTCACGGCGGCGGACATGCACATTTTCTGATCCAGGGCCGCACGGGTCGCATGGGGGCGAAAATCGCCCTCTTCCATCAATTCCAGGGAATGATCCAGGGGAAAGTAATGGTACAGGCCGGGGGGCGCGTCCTCGACGTTATGAACAACCAGGTAGGTTTCAATGGGATACAACGCGCCGGCTGAGGGGGCGGTGCGAAAGGGGTAGTTTTCCTCAATACGCTGAACGCCGGCCGCGGCCCAGGTTATGTAGGAAATATCCTGAAACGAGACGGCCTTGCCGGAAAAGCGCCTGACGCTTCTGCGGGTTCTGATGCACAGGTCCAGGGGAGCGATAAGCCGGGGTTTGGGCTTGTCCAGGACGATTTTTTTCGCCCCTTCGTATTCTTTATACGGCTTGGGCCGCGTGGAAAGATCCAAGCGCCCGCCCGGCAGTTTGTCGCGCCGGTATTTGGTTTCCTTTTGAAACCTGTCCCCTATTCCATCCATATTCCCTCCCTGTTTTTTCGGCTGCGCTTTAGTGCATTGTCCGGGGTTCCTGGGACGGCTGGATTTCCCCGTACATTTCTTCGTAGTTTTTCAGGTTTTCCAGCAGTGCGGAAATCATGCGTTTAAGGTGTCCCGGACTGGTGACCACCCGGGAGGTGACGGCTCCGGCCGGAGGCGCTATCATCAAAAAATCCAGAATGAATTCCTCGCGGGTGTGGGAAACGGTCATATTATTGGCGTAATTGCCTCCATGCAAAGATTCCGGAAAATGAACGCGGATTTCCTTGGGTTCGTCCTTCATGATCTTCTCCTGATAAGGGTTTGGCGCAGATGGAGAGAATTCAGTCGCCACTGGAATCGCCTGGGCGAATCACCACAACGGGGGGCCTTCATCCAGTACAGTAGTGTAAAATACAGGGCCGACCTTGGCGGTGGCGGATACATCCTCGGGGTCCAGATACTTAATGACCTCTTCCTTGCCTTCAAAGACGCCGGGAATGGAGGCGTACTTGTCCGTATAAAAGCAGTACTGAATTTTGAAATAATTGCGGTAAAACACAAACAACGCCCTGTCGTGATTGTCTTTCCGGCAGTCGTAGATATGATAGTCGCCCACTTTTTCCATGGGCCGTTTTTTCCATTCCGTGGCCTGGGAGGCCAGTTGCACGCTATCCACTTCGGCGTTCAACACAAGGGAGTCATGGACGAAAAATATTCCTTCGTGGGTGACCCCGTACAACGGCTTTTCTTCCGGGATGGGATGCGTCGGGGTTTTTTCCCCCCGGGAGGCGCAGGCCGCCAGGAGCAGGGAGCAGACAAACAAAATTGCGAACTTTTTCATGATTCCTCTTGTAAGTTGGGTTTCCCCGGGACCGGGTCAGTCCTTTTTTTGCCTGACTTGGCCTGTAATGTCAAGAAGACCTATGGAGCGGGCCGGCCTTCCTGCCTTTTCGTTCAGGAATTTTGCTCCAAAAACGACTGTATTAAAGTAAAATACTCCCTGCCCGCCCTGTACATGATGTCATTGTGATCGGCGCCCTGGACCATGAAAAATTGCTTCACCGGGGCCGGGCAAGCCTCATGGAGGTTCTTCCCGTGCGACAGCGGGATAATGTGGTCGTGCTCCGCATGAATGACCAAAGCGGGCTTTTTGCATACGGCCATTTTCGCCAGGTTGGCCACGGGATCGTCCTCTCGGGTGAGCCCCATGTCCATGGTATTAACGCCGATGGTGCGCAAAAGAGGAACCACCTGGGCGAACCCGGACTCTATAATCACCCCATTGATTTCGGGCTGACGGGAAGCCGCAATTTCCAAGGCGGAAGCGCTGCCCAGGGACCGGCCCATGATCCATAGGCTTTTCGTCCTCCCCTCGCGTTTGAGCCAACTCCATACATGGTCGAAAACCGTCTGGGCGTCCGTCAGCATGGATGACACACTGGGCGAGCCTTCGCTTTTTCCGTAGCCCCGATAATCCACCACCAGAAAACTGATGCCCAGGGAGGTGTAAATCGGGCCTATGTCGTCATAGTCCGCGGCTATCTCCCCGTTGCCGTGAAAAAACAGGATATTGTGGCTGTCCTTATCCGCAAGATATATGCGGGCGCCCAATTGTACGCCGTCGTTGGTCGGGATGGTCATATCCCGCCCGGATGGGGGGACCGGAGAAGGATATTGGGGGCGCGGATGAAACAAAAACTGCGAGACCAGGGGGCTGTCGAGCTTTTCCAGGAGTTCTTGGGGGTCCATGCTTGCCTCCGAGTTTAAGTTATTCCTCATCGTCCCGGTATCGTTCCCGGATGGATTTGATGACGTCCACGCAGGAGAAAAAGATGTCCACCAGCTCCGGATCGAACTGGCTTCCCCTTCCTTCTTTCAGGACCTTGAAGGTTTCCTCGTCGGTCCAGGCTTCCTTATAGACCCGTTTTGAGCACAGAGCGTCAAACACGTCCGCCAGGGCCACGATGCGCCCCAGAATGGGGATTTCCTCGCCTTTTTTCCCCCGGGCCATGCCGTTGGGCCCTGCGTAGCCTTCCAGGGGCTCTCCGGTCAGATAATCCACGTGCCCCGGGTATCCCTTCCCGTCCCACCTTTCATGGTGGTTGAGGGCCACGATCCGTGCGGCGTCGTCAAAATCCGACTGGGACTCGGCGAAAAGCCGGGCGCCCAAAACGGAGTGCTGCTTCATGATCTCGAACTCTTCGGGAGTAAAGCGGCCGGGCTTTTTCAAAATCAGGTCCGATATGGCCACCTTTCCCACGTCGTGAAGCATGGCCGCCATGCGGATGCTGTCCCGGGTGGATTCGATTTCCCCGGTGGATATGTTGCGTCTGGCCGCCCAGCGCTCGTAAAGCTCCAGGGAGTAGCCGCCCACCCGGTTGACGTGGGCGCCGGTTTCCTTGGGGTCGCGCATTTCGGCCATTTTGATCATGCGCAGCAAAATGGCGCGGGTCATCTGAGCCCGGACCAGGGCCACGGACGCGATGCCCGCAAAATGGGACATCATCTGCTCGTCTTCCTGGGAGAAGGAAATGACCTCGCCGCTTTCGTCCTGGGCGTTGATGATCTGAAGTACGCCCATGACCTCATCCTTCATGTTCTTCATGGGGATGGCCAAAACCGAGCGGGTGCGGTATCCTGAGGTTTCGTCGAATTTCTTGTTAAAGCCGTACGGCTTGGACGGATCTATGGCGTGGGCGTCCTCCAGGTTCAAGGGGCGGCCGGTTGCAGCGGCGTAGCCCGCCACGCTTTTCTGATCAATGGGAATGGAAAAGGTGGAGTAGATGAGCTTTTCGCCTTTGGGAAGCCTTTTTCTGAGGGTGTCGTTTTGGGTGTAGGTAAAGTCAAGAGCCCCGTTGTTGGCAATGTAAATGGAGCCGGCGTCGGCGTTGACGAACTTTCTTGCACGGGCGAGAATCCGCTCCATGAGAATATCCAGGTCGTGCACCTCATTCAGGTCCGCGCCCAGGGTGGCCAGAGCCTGAATTTTTTCGTTTTCCCTCATCATGGCCAAACTCCTTCTCCAATCATGAAACCAAACCAGGTTACTCGCAAGGAATGAACAGGGGTCTGCGCTTTATCCGGGCGCCCAGGTCAAACGATTTTTTTTCGCGTATAGAATCCATTGTCTTTACTACTTAAGTCAAGCCAAGAAAATTTTCAACCCCTCCGGGCCATACGCCGGGCTTTTTAGGGCTTGTGATTAGTGCGTTCCCTATGGTATATTTGAACGGAACATTAACTCATCAGCTTTTATGCTCTTTTTCAGGGGGACCCATGGATAATAAGGATATTCCCAGTGTAAATAACGATTTTTTCGAAGGCCTGACCGGAAAAATCTCTCAGGAAGACTCCAAGGACTCGGAGGATGTAGGGAAGCGCATTCAGGAAATCCGCACCCAACGCGGCCTTTCTTTACAAGAGTTGTCCCAAATGACGGGCTTTGACGTAGATCTTCTGGACGGTATCGAAAACAACACGATTCATCCCCAGTTGGGAACCGTCATGAAGCTTTCCAAGGCCCTGGACAGCGCTCTATCCCGGCTGATTTCCGGTCAGGGCAATAAACCGTACGAGATTACAAGGAAAGGCGAGCGCAAAAGCATCGCCCGCTCCACCTCGGGCAAAGGCGGCAAAAAGGTGTACAGCTACCACGCCCTGGCCCATGACGTTCACGGCCGGAACATGGAGCCCCTTATGGTGGAGTTGGAGGAAAACCCGGACGCGGAAATGTCGGTCCACGAAGGCGAAGAATTCATCTTTGTGCTCAGCGGCGTAGCCCACTTGAAAGTCGGGGACGATTCTTTCGACCTGGAGCCCGGCGACAGCGCTTACTATCTTTCCACCACCACCCACAGCATCACCGGCAAGGGCGGTAAGGCGACCATCCTGGCCGTATTATTCGAATAGGCGCCCGAACGGTGAAATTCACCTTATCCTGGTGAATTTCACCGTTGCATCCATTCCCGCTCTGATTTCCTAACTTTTGGTTAACACAGTTATCCCATTTTTTTCTTGTTTTTTTCCTGAGCTAATTCTAATTTCTTCCCTCTTGGTGGAAAATTGCCAGACAAAGCCCTCGCTTTGGCATTGTCATTGCTAATCCCTATTCACAACTTTTTCAGTTCAGGCGGGCCGGCCCTGCTTAGCCGGAAAACCGGTCCGCCGCAACCCGATGCATAAATGCTGTCCGTATTGGAAAGAGGTTTTACAAAATCTTTGCCAATACGCAGAACAGGACGGTTTTGTGTTGCCTGGTGCAAGCCAAAGGAGAATAAAAGCAATGATTCGCCTGAATAAAAGGAAACAGCAAGGGTTCACACTGATTGAACTTATGATAGTCATCGCCATCATCGGCATCCTGGCAGCCATCGCCATCCCCAACTTTGTTTCTTACCGGAAAAAAGCCTATAACCGCACGGCCCAGGCCGACCTTTCCAGCGCGTACTCTACGGTAATGGCTTATTACGCAGACGAAAAACACAAGGAAATCAATAACTTCACCCTGGATAACCTTAAAGACGCAGGCTTCAAGCAAACCGTCGGGGTTGCCATCACGGTGACCAGTGTGAATTTCCAGGATTTTGAACTGACTGCCAGGCACGGCCAAGGGGACATCGTGTACACAATTGACGCCGCGGGCGCCCGGTCTCAAAATTAGTTCTGCGTTTTTGTATGCGGCGGTTAATCAGGACCGCCGGTTACGACGGGCTTGATATCCAGGATAGGAGTTCCGTCCATCATGTCCAAACCTTTTACGTGAATAACATTGCCCTGGACGTCCAGAACGGAAAGCGTCGACATGCCGATGGCGTTGGGCCTGACCGGGGAGCATATGGAAAAGACTCCCTTGGCCTTGGGGCCGTGTGGAGGCGTTTGATGAATCAGTTCCGGCGAAAAAGCCGGACTTTTGTGAAAATGAAACAGCACAACAATCCGGTCGCCAGCTTTGACGTCGTCCAGCCCGGCCTGGAATTCCCGCCTGATTTCCAGGGTTCCTTCCACGTCTGAAATCGAGCAGTGCCGGGGCATCTTTTTTTCCGAAGTATGTACAATTCCAATAGGTTCAAAAACAATAGCCATGGGCGGCTCCTCCGGTTTTATCTGTCAGCCAGTTCAAATTGATGGCGGGCGACGCTGCAGGCGCCGTTCACGCCGTCCGGGCCGAAGGTCCTTTCCTCCACTTCCACCCGCCCTGAAAACGAGACGGTCAGGACGGTGGAGCATCTTGTTCCGTATCCTGGGCTTTTGACGAAAATGGAGCTGAGTACGCGCTCCCAATCCAGGCCCACGCCGGTATCGGGCAGTTTGTCGTCCGGCGCTGTTTTGGAATCCGCCAGCATGGAGAAGAGCGCCTCCCTGTCAAGGCGGCCGCTTTCCAGAGCGTCCTCCACAATGGAAGCCAGGGCCTTTTTGCCTTTTTCCACCTTGGGCCAGGGGGTGTCCAGGCCCCAGTTGGACAGGCCGAACACGCCCTCGTCCAGTTTTCTGACCTTGTTGTCCACCCCCGTAAGACAGCACAGGCCGCCCAGGTCCCCCGCCACCAGGTTGAACGGATTGTATTGATCCGCCTTTTTTTGCACCGTTGTCAGATAATCCTTGGGCGCGTCCTGATTTTGGAGAAACCCGGAGACGAGCAGCCCCCGGCTCTTGGCCTCCTGCTTGATGCGGGAGATATCCCTTACATTGGTCAAAGCGGCGAATCGTCCGCGATCATTGACGCCCATCCAGGTTCCGCCGCCCTGGAGGTCCCTACCCGCCAAAATATGGGGAAAATCGTCCCACCTGGCCATGGAGGCGGTGGGGCGGTTGAAAAATTCATCCCGGTTAGCCGCCAGAATCAGGGGGTAATCAGGATGTTTTCGATAGGCCCACAATAAGATGCACAAAAGATGATGCTCCGTTTTCTTTAATTCAGTTTCGCCCAAAGCGCCGAAGCGCCTGCCAAACTCGCAAGCTGGGAAAAAATGCCCGGTGAAAATTCCCGGTTTGCGGCGAAAATTCCCTCCCGGGCCGCAGCCGTTTTACTTTTCCTGATTGCAAAACAACCAAAAAAAAACAATGGAGGTTTTCTTTCATCCCCAAACCACGCAGGATTCATGGATTTGTGACAAAATTCACACTAAAACAGGCTGTTTCTGGCATTTTGTTTGCAAATGAAATCAGGCAAGGGGATAAGCAAAATCCCCGCTAAAACGCCGAAAAGGCCGGCCTTGATCCGGTTTACAATTTGCTTATGAAGGATACTTGGGCGTTGGTGCTCAGGGCTTGTTGGCGGATGCTCCAAATAAGGCGAATGCCCACGCGTCTTGCCAAGGGTGTCACACGGCGCCTTCAGGTTCCTTTCATAAGCACATAAGGGCATACGCGGCTCGGCCGTGCATGCCCTTTTTTTTTGGGGCTATCCGAACGTTTTGCCGTTCCAGCCCAGTTGCTTGGGATTAACGTCTTCAAAGGCCGCAAACACCCTATCGGGCGGCACATCCAGCTCCTGTTGCAGGAAGTCGCAGACGGCCTTGGCGTATTCCGAGCATTTTTCCGCGTCCAGTCCGATTTTCTTGATGGTCACTTGGGCGGTGGGGCCGGTCGTTGCTCCAAACATCATGTCTTTGCCTGGCTCCAGAGTCACCATGACGTATTGCTCGGTCTTGCCGAACAGGTTGGCGACAAAGGCCGAAGCCTTTTCCATAACGCCCTGGCGGGCGGGTTCGCTGATGGCCTGATTGGTTTCAATTTTAATTAAAGGCATGCGTGATCCTCCTAAATCAGCTCGTAATAGTCGCCGTTTTTGACGGCCCTGCCTTGGGCGATGAGGCTTTCCAGGTGCTTACCCATGATTGCGCGTTCGCCCATCTCAAAAAACTCTTTGGGCTCCCGGGCCTTTAAATAAACTATGTGCTGCCCGATGACGTCTTCCATGGTCCTGGGTTCGGTCATGAAGCTCAGGAGCTTGTCCTCCCTGGTGCGTATGACTTGCAGATAATCGTCCCAGACCTGTCCGGGCTGTTCCGTAAACAAGCCGGTTTCGTGGCAGGCGGTCCACACTTTGGCCGGAACCTGGCGCAGCTTTTTGACCGAGGCCTCGGTCTGCTCGATGCTGGAAAGAACGTCCCCGTACCAGGGGCCGAAAGGCGTGAGGTCGTAGTCCCCCAAAAGAAGCACGCCTGGCTCCCGGAAGTAAAAACAGGTATGGCCCGGAGTGTGGCCCGGAGCGTGAATGACGTCCACGGTCACGTTTCCCAGGTTGATGGTTTCGCCGTCCACAAGCAGGCGGGCCGGCTTCCGGGGCTTGAAATGAAACTGGGACTCCAGGATGTCCATCCAGTAGGCGCGCACGTTTTCCATGCCCGGCTGATCCAGGGCGTACCAGTCGCAAAAGATGTCCTTGCTGGATAGGGGAAGGGCGTCTTCCTCGCAAATCCACAAGGGGAGATCGTCGAACAAATCCAAGTGGGCGATGTGGTCCTCGTGCCAGTGGGTGAGCCAGACCACCTGGACCTTGCCCTGGTCCCGCAACTCCTTGAGGCGCTCCCTGTCTGACGCGGGATCGATGAGCACCCCGGCCTCCTCCACGAACAGCGAATGGCAATGGGGGTATTTCCCGCGATTGGGTCCGGGCAGAAACCGGACCGGTCCGAAAGTCTGCTCCACACACTCTTGCTTGCGATTACTCACCGAAACTCCTTTCCAGCCCTCGCTTCAGCCAGCCTGACCGCGCCGTAAAAAACGCCTCTTCTATTGCACGATAATGCCCAGCCATAAAACATAGGTCAAGGCCGAAGCCAGGGTATTAAGGGATATGGCCGAGGAAGCCAGGGCGGTGGCGCCGCCCATTTCCCGGGCCATGACATAAGTGACCGTCGCTGTGGGAGCGCCCAAAAGAATGATCCCCACCAGTTGGAGATCATGGGGCACGCCCATCATAGTGAACAAAAACCATCCCGCCGCAGGCAGGAATAGCAACTTGATGAAGCCCGTGGCCAAGGTGGGCGCCCAATGCGCCTTGATTACGGGGAACGACAAGGATCCGCCGATATCCAGCAAGGCCAGGGGCAAAGCCATGCCGGAAATAATGTGCAAAAAACGCGAAATTATCTCGGGAATGGGTATGCCGGCCAGGGAGACGGCGGAGCCCGCCACCGCGGAAATAATCACCGGGTTGCCCGCCACATTTTTAAGGAACACGGAAAACTTGCCCCTGGTTTGTTCGTTATTGGAAAAATATTGCAGCCCGGCCACGGACAAAAAATTCTGCAAAATCAGAATGAACGCGGACAGGATGCTGGCCCGGGTGAGCCCCAGATCGCCCAGAAAGTAATAGGCCACGGCCAAGCCGATGTAGCCGATGTTGCCGTGAAACGAGGCCTGGGCGAAAGTGCCTTTGTGTCGCGGGTACACAGGGAAAATGGAAACGACCAGGACGGCCAGAAAAAACCCGGAGGCCGCAGCCAACAGCACGCCGACAACCAGGGTGGTGGAAAAGTTGGCGGAAAAATCGGCGTGGGCCACCTTTTCGAAAATCATTACCGGAATAGCCAGGTAAAAAACGATTTTGTTCAGCGGGCCGCTGACTTCCTGGGTGAGAATTTTTTTGTGGGATAACCCCCATCCCACCATAATAACCATGAAGATGGGGGCTATGGTTTCAATAATGGAAAGCATAAAACAAACCTATCCGATGGCGATTTCCTTCAAGGGGTTTTCCAACTGCTCGTTGGCTTTCTCCAACAAGGACTTGCTGGTTATGGCCGCCACCGGCGCAATGTCCTGGGGTTTCCTAAACCATGTTTTCGCCGCTTCCATAACCTGCGTTCTGGTTACGGCCGCCACCCGTTTTTTGTAATCCTTGCGCGCCTCGTCCGTCAGGCCAAGGAGCTTGGCGTAAAAGGCCTTTTGAGCCAAAGTGGAAGGCGCGTCCGGCTTGTCGATGTCCGAGCACACCTGCAGGATGGCCTCGGTCACGTCCTGATCCGAAAAATCCCCCTGGAGGATAAAGTCATAGGTGCGCGCAAAAACGTCTATGGTCCGGGCGAGCTGGGGGTCGCGGTAGGATGCGAACCCGAACAGACCTTCCTCGGCGTTGGACATGGCGTAACCGCCGTAGGCCCCGCCTTTTTCCCGGATCTCCCGATGGATGAAAAGGGACCGGAGCATTTTTGCAATGACCGCCAAGGCCGGGGCGTCCGGATGGGTCATACGCACCGTGGGGAACACATGCGCCACAAAAGACACCTGGGAGGAGGTGGTCCAGGCTTCCCTCTCGGGCATGGGGAAGGAAAAATCCGCAACGCCTTCCCGGGGAGTTCCCTGAGCGGCCAGATCCTTTTGCAGGGCCTCGGCCGTTTTTACGGCCTTTGCCAGAGTTTCCGCCTCGCCCACCAGGCCCGTCTCCAGGCTGTCTCCGACGAACAGAGCCTGGGCGATTTGCTCCAGTTTATCCGCCAAGTCCGCCAGCCCGGCTTCCTTGTCGTCGGCGATGGACTTGGCCAGGTCCTTGGCGGTCTGCAATTGGTGCACTCCGTGCCACGCCTCCTCAATGGCCTTGGCCCGGGAGTATCCCCTGGAGGCCAGGGAAATGGCGTATTGATGCCCGCTGGGTACGATGCTGGATTCCAGGGCTGCCACGTACTCGCCTACCAGGGTGTCCAGGCGTTTGTGGTCTGCAAAGCTGCGTTCGAACAGGATTTCCTTGATCAGGTCGAACATCCTGTCCAGGTTGCGGTCCAGGCACTTGGAGGCGAAGGCGACCATTTCCAAGGTCTTGCCGTCGCCATTGTAGCCGGTGCGGGCCGTGGCCTTGGCGCCGATTCCGCCGGTGTAGGCGGCCATGTCGCGGGTCAATTCCACATAGCCCCTTTTTTTGCTGCCCATTTTCGGAAGCACATGACAGAACAGGGGAAGCAGGGGCAGAAGATCGACCGGAAGGTTCTGCGTCCGGGCGACGAGGGAATAATACACAATCCCGTTGGTGGGCTGCACATAAGCAGACACGCCGTCCGTGCTCAAATCCGGGTCCGGGTGGGCGGTCTGGATTTGGTCGTCAATATCCCCCCGGCCCAAAGTAGGCAGGCAGGATACATCTTCGGCGGCTTCCTGGAGCTTTTCCAGAGCCTGGGCCTGGGCCCTGATCGTCTCCCGATCCTCCTGGGTCAGGGTTTTTGCAATGGCTTCCAGCTTTTCCTTTTCCTCAGCTTCCATATCCGCGGCTTTTTCTTCGTCGGGATGGAGGACCATCAAAATTTGATGATTGTTCTCCAGGAAGTGCTTTTTGATGAGGCCCTCAAAAAAGCCGCCCTTCGCCGCTTCCTTTCTCAGCCGGTCCAGGTCGTCGTCAAACTTCAGGTTGGACACCGGGTCGCCGTGATGGAACCAGGGCGAGCACAGGTTTAAAAGCAGCTTGATGCCGTATGGCATGGGGTTGTTGGTGACTTCCTTTTTCTGGAATTCGTACTGATGAATGGCCGCATCCACCAGGGTTTTGTCTATGCCCTCCTTAACCAGTTCGTTAAGGGAGTCGAACACGATTTTTTTGACGGCGTCAGGGTCGGAGTCGTCCGCATTTTTCAGCCCCACGGAAAACATGGTGTCCAGGCTGTCGGCGTGAAACCCGGTTCCGTCAGCCAGGGAGGAGCCCAGGCCGGATTCGATCAGGGCCTTGCGCAACGGGGACGCCGAATTGCCTAAAAGCACGCTTTCCAACAGATCCAGGGCCAGAACCTCAAACGAATCCGTAGCCGGACAGGTTAGCCACGCCACGGCGATCTGGCCTTTTTTGTTGGTATCCGAACCGGGGGCCACGGGATAGGACTGGTGGACTTCCTTGGGCATGTCCCACCGGGGTTGAAACTCCACGTCGGTCTTGGGGTCGATGGCTTCGAACTCCGACAGCACGCGTTCTTCGATCATCTTCAGGTGGCCTTCCAGAGGAAGGGCGCCGTAGGTGTAGAAAAAGGCGTTGCTGGGGTGGTAATGCCTTTGGTGAAAGGCGACCAGGTCCGCATGGGTGAGGTCCACAATATGGGCGGGATCGCCGCCGGAGTTGTTGCCGTAGGTGACGTCCGGGTAAAGGGCTTCCATGAGCGCATGCCCCATGATGTCCCGGGGGGAAGACATGGCCCCCTTCATTTCGTTGTACACTACTCCTTTAAATACCAGCCCGTCGCCGTCTTCCTCCACCCGAAAGCCTTCCTGCTTGAAGCTCAGCTCATCCAGTTTGGGGAAGAATGCGGCGTCCAGATACACCTGCATGAGGTTATAAAAATCCTTTTGATTGCAGGTGGAATAGGGATACATGGTCCAATCGGACGAGGTAAACGCGTTCATGAAGGAATTCATGCTGCGTTTGATCATGGAGAAAAAGGGATCGCGCACGGGAAAGGACCGGGAGCCGCACAAAGCCGTATGCTCCAGGATGTGGGCCACGCCCGTGGAATCCTGGGGGACGGTCTTGAAGGCCACCGAAAAGGTGTTCTCGCGGTCTTTATTGGCCAGGTGGATGTACCTGGCGCCGGTCTTATTATGCTTCAGTTCATAAAACACGGCTGACAGCCGGGGCAACGGCACAGCGCGTTTGAGGGTGAATCCTGATATCTCGTCGCCGGGTTGGTAAGCGGGCGTCAAATCTTGTTTATCCATGGCGTTAGTAATCCTTTATGAGGGTAACCGGGATTAAAATTCAAAGGCCCGTGTCCCTCCAAAAAACGGGGAGCGGGCCTTTAAACAATATAAGGCGGAACAGCCTTAGATCAACAACCGGATTGGAAAAAAATCAGGGAACGATGTACACCCCTCTGGATTTTCGGGTAATCCGGCCCAATTTGTTCAGGCGGAATATGATATTGCGCAACTTTTTGTCTTCAAATCCGGTGGCGTCCTTGATGGCTGGGATGCCTATTCCGGTATCGCCGGAAGCGCGAATAACCTCCTCAACCATGTCGGAGGCGGTCATGCCGGCGCCGGGGTCTTCCTTTTTCCGGACCGACCGGCCTCGAATTTTTCCGGCTTCCACGACTTTTGTCTTGATGGTTTTTTCCAGCCTGTCGATCCTATCCATGAGCTTTTCGAGATCTTTTTTGGTAGGAATTCGGTAGTACTGAAGAAAAAGTTTTACCATCCTGTCCAGGCTCATATTGCGCTTTTCTTTTTCCGCCTTATCCATCTCCCCATTCTCCTTTACTAGGCATTTTGCTTTTTCTACTAATGTTTCATAGACGAGGGGCAAACCAAAAGTCAAGTATTTTAAGGAATTAAAACGGGTTTTACTATTTAACTCCTAACAAACAATTTACAAATGATTTTTTCAGTTGCTTCGGTTATAATAGAATCATGAACGATTTCGAAACAAATAACAGGGCCCTTTCCGCCAAAGCGCTGCTGGCTGCTTTTGACTTAAAACCCAAAAAAGCAAAGGGCCAGAATTTCCTGGCCGACCCGGCGACCGCCCGGGCATGCGTGGAAAGAGCGGGCCTTTCGCCGGACGACTCGGTTTTGGAAATAGGCCCCGGCCTGGGCGCTTTGACTATTCCCATGAGCCGCAAGGCAAAACAAGTCATCGCCGTGGAATGGGACTCCAACCTGGCCAAGGTCCTGGAAAATCAAATCGAATCCCTGGGGCTGAGCAACATAACCATCCTGAACCAGGACATCCTGAAAACCGACATCAGAGGGATTGCCGAACGGGCCGGCGGAAACATGGTTGTAGCGGCCAACCTGCCCTATAATATTTCCTCCCAGGTTTTGATCCGCTTGATCCAAAACCGCGATTTATTTAAAAAAGCCGCCCTCATGTTCCAGACCGAGCTGGCCCAGCGCATCATGGCCGAACCCGGCGGCAAGGATTACGGACGCATTACGGTCCTGGCCCAGTACTCCTCCCGCATCCGGGTGCTTTACTCGTTGGGGCCGGCCCATTTCTATCC
Source organism: Desulfatibacillum aliphaticivorans DSM 15576 (assembly GCF_000429905.1). Taxonomy (NCBI): domain Bacteria; kingdom Pseudomonadati; phylum Thermodesulfobacteriota; class Desulfobacteria; order Desulfobacterales; family Desulfatibacillaceae; genus Desulfatibacillum; species Desulfatibacillum aliphaticivorans. The sequence continues at coordinate 136,345 of NZ_AUCT01000008.1, forward strand.
CAAACCCCAGGTTGACTCCCAGGTTCTGGAATTTCTCTTTAAAGAACCCGATCCCGCGATGAATGAAGACATCCTGTTCGCGGTAGTCAAAGCGGCCTTCGCCAAAAGAAGAAAAACCCTTAAAAACGCCCTGTCCAACAGCGAACTGCCTTTTTCCGGCGAACAGGCGCAAGCCGCCCTGGATGAAGCGGGCATCGACCCTAAACGCCGGGCCGAAACCCTGTCCGTAGACGAGTTCGTAGCCCTGGCCAAGGCTGCGGGCAAACAACTCAAATAGTCCCGCACAAAGTAAAATCCTGTTAGAGCCTCTGCTATGCATTGCCTGAAAGGGACTTTTATGTTCTTATGCCGGCTGCTATACCATTGCTAACCGATAGGGTTTAAAATCAGACTGACATGCAGGACGGCCTGGCCGGATCTTGCTTTAAATCACTTCATGGAGGTTTTGGCATGAACGCACAGGAAATTTTGCAAAGCGACGAATTCAAACAATGCGCCGATTTCCACGGGCATATCTGCCCGGGCTTGGCCACAGGCTTTAAAGGCGCCAAGGCCGCTTTGGCGTGGCTTAAGGAAAATAAGTCGGAAGACGAAGACCTTGTGGCCGTGGTGGAAACCGACGCCTGCATGGTTGACGCCATCCAGGTTTTGACCGGCTGCACCTTTGGCAAGGGCAACCTTTTGTACAAGGATTACGGCAAGGTGGCCTTCTCCCTGTTATGCCGGAAAACCGGCCAGGGCGTGAGAGTGTCCATGAAACCGGGCGCTTTTAAATTATCCGACGAGCACATGGCCTTGGTCAAAAAACGTCTGGCGGATACGGCAACAAAGGAAGACAATAAGCGTTTCTGGGAATTGCACCATGAAAGATCCAACCTGATCCTGGAGCAGGATCCGGTAAACATCTTTGACTTGAATCCCGCCTCCATTGAAATGCCGGCCAAGGCCAACATCCTCCAGTCCAAGCCTTGCGCAGAATGCGGCGAGCCGGTCATGGAATCCAAGCTCTGCGAATCCAGCGGAAAAATGATTTGCCGGGGGTGTTTGGAGAAAAATTGATAGGCTGCTGCGGGCAGGCGGGCGAACAATGGTCGTGATTTCCAGCTTTTATTTGTTCTTGGACAAAGATTACGTCCGCAGAATGCCTATGGCTTTAATAACTACAAGGCCGATCCTTCTGCGCTCCGCGCCCAGGCAAAAACCGCCTTGCCTGGGCCACCCAACATCTGCGAAGGATTTATTTATGCCTATTGCGGTACACTTTTCCGGGCCACCCGCAGCATGCAATGCCGGGGGCCGCAAGGCCAATAAGGGCGATCTGTATTGATGCGGGGGTCGGGGATAATCGGCGGGCGAATGATATGGGTTGGATCCTGGATGCAATGGGCTTCAAGAAAATAGACAGACGCAAACAAAATATATAATTTCAGATAGTTCAATATGCATTCCCACGCGAAGCATGGGAACGAGAGGGCAGAGTTGGGAAGGGCGTCCGCTGTTCTCAGGTTTTCGGTTTCAGGCTTCGCAAAGGCCGTACGACATGTGCTTGCGCACCCTGGCAGGATACTGCTCTGCCAGGGCTACCCATAACAATTGCCAGGGCGAGCCTTGCGGATGCGGTTACTCTAAAGCCAAAGCCCGGTTGTATTCGTTTAGCAGGAATTGCTTGCGGGTGCGGTTATCGATGAAATCCCAGGGGAAGACTTCTTCGGGAAAACGTTGGCGGGTGACGTAAAAATCCGGGTTGATGGGGGTTTGTTTGAGGGTCTGGGGCCAGTTGCCGTTATTCTTGTGGGCCAGCTCCAGAATTTCGCCGACCCGCCGGTCTCCCCGAGCGATCAAAGCCTGTATAAACGCCCACCGGGGTACATCGGCCGCGACGGTCACGTTGGCCACCCGGGCCAAGCCGTTTTTCACCTGCTTAATCTTATTTTTGAGCGTTTTCACGTCGTCCATGGGCGCCCATTGAAAGGGCGTGAACGGCTTGGGCACAAAGGAATTCAGGCTGATGTGGATGGTTCCGATGCGGCCGATGGGCTGGCTTGCCTTCAGGAACCGATGCTTGATCCGTTTTGTGAGAGCGACGATTTCCTCCACATCCTCTTTGGTTTCCGTGGGCAGACCCACCATAAAATACAGCTTAAGGTTGGGTATGCCCGCCTCCACCAGAATCTGGGCGGCGTCCAGGATGTCTTGTTCCGTGATGTTCTTCTTAATCACGTCCCGCATGCGCTGGGACCCGGCCTCGGGCGCCAGGGTGGCGGTCTTGACTTTGCCGCGCGCCAGGGATTTGACCAAATCTTCACTCATATTATTGGCCCGGAACGAAGAAAAGGACAGGACGGCCTCCGTCTCCTCCCCCCGTCTGCATAACTCGTCCAGACAGGGAAGATCCGAAACCGCCGCGCCCATAAGCCCGATTTTTTTGGTGTGCTCCAATCCTTCATCCAGGCAATCCAAAAGCACTTTTTCGGACCGAAACCTGACAGGCCGATAGATGTACCCCACGGTGCAAAAGCGGCATCCATGGGGGCAGCCCCGGCTGACCTCCACCAGGCAGGTGTTATCGAACGTGGTGTCTTCGGTATAAATTTTTGTCACGGCCGGCGCCTGATCCACGTCCTTCACATACACCCGTTCAATGGTTTCGGGTGCGCCGGAATAAGGATTCATGGAAAGGAGGGTTCCGTCCTCCTTGTAATCCGGTTGGTAAAACGAAGGGACGTACGCGCCGGGGACGTTGGCGGCAAAGTCCTTCAGGACTTGCTCCCTGGATTTTTCCAAATCCAGGTTTTCAACAAGGTGGTCAATGACGGGCTCGGCCTCGCCCAGAATAAATGCGTCAAAAAAAATCGCCAGGGGTTCGGGATTCATAAAGCATCCCACCCCCCCGGCGATCACTAGGGGATGGGAGGCGTCTCGCTTGTCAGACCTTAACGGGACGCCTCCCGCATGCAACATGGAAAGAATGTTTGGGTAGTCGTTCTCGAACGACAATGAAAAAGCGATTACATCAAAAGCGTTAAGAGCCTGTTTGCTTTCCACGGACTCGGGCGCGCCTTGAACCGGGCTGAAAACCCTTTCGCAAACAACATGGTCGAAGCTGTTGAACAGGTGGTAAACCGTCTGGAAGCCTAGGTTGGACATGCCCACCTGATAGGAGTTGGGAAAAGCCAGGGCGATGCTCAATCGATTGCGCCAGTTTTTCCTGACTGCTCCAATTTCCGTCACGGACGAAGGAGCTTTGCTTCCTCTTTTACCCACCTGCCTTCTCCCGGTTCGCAAGGCCGCTATGGACTAATCCGCGGTCTTGCGCATAAACGTGGGGCGATCCAGGTCGTCGTCCTCCGAAATATAGCTCTGGTATCCCCGGTACATGGACCTGGCCGACTCGCCTACGGCCCGCTGCTGGCGGGAGCGCATGAAAGTGGGCTCGTCCAGATCCAGGACGTTCTCCAGGTCGTCCGGCGTGACGTCCCTGACTCTGCCGCGGGTTCCGGCGTCCTGGCATCCCTTGGGCTCGCTGATGGGCACGGGCTGCTTAAGGCCGCCGGGAGCATCGGAGCCGATGCCGGTTGCGATAAGGGTGACCCGCACTTCGTCGCCCATGTTTTCATCCACAACGCAGCCCCAGATGATGTCCGCGTCGTCTCCGGCTTCCTCGTGGATGCGTTCGGAGGCTTCGGCCACTTCGTCCAGGCTGATGTCTGCGCCGCTGGTGATGTTCATGAGCACGCCGCGGGCGCCGCTGATGGACAGGTCTTCCAGCAAAGGATGGTACAGGGCGCGTTCAGCGGCTTCCAGGGCGCGGTTTTCGCCCCGGCCCATGCCGATGCCCATGAGGGCCATGCCCGCTTTATCCATGGTGGAGCGCACGTCGGCGAAATCCAGGTTGACCAGACCGGTTTTCATGATCAGGTCCGTAATGCCGCGCACCGAGTGCAGAAGCACTTCATCCGCCCTTTTGAACATGTCCACCATGGAGGTGCCTTTTTCGGCCAGGGTCCGTAAACGATCGTTGGGAATGGTGATGACCGTATCGGCGTTTTCCTTAAGGCGCTCCAGTCCTTCCATGGCCATTCTGGTTCTTTTCTTGCCCTCAAACTTAAAGGGTCTGGTGACCACGCCTACGGTGAGCACGCCCAAATCCTTGCAGATCTTTGCGATGACCGGCGCTGCTCCGGTTCCGGTGCCGCCGCCCAGGCCTGCAGTGATGAAAACCATGTGGCTGCCTTCCAGCGCCTTTTTGATTTCCTCCTGGTTTTCTTCCGCTGCAGCCTTGCCGATTTCCGGCTTGGCGCCTGCGCCCAGGCCTTCGGTCAGGCGTTCGCCCAACTGGATTTTGGTGGCGGCCTTGCTGGCCATGAGGGCCTGGGAATCCGTGTTGGCGACGATGAAGTTCACCCCTTCCAGACCCGCCTCGATCATGTTGTTGACTGCGTTTCCGCCTGCGCCGCCGGCGCCGATCACTTTGATCCTTGCTGACTTCTCCTTGGGCACCATTTTGAACATCATGTCTGACATATTATTTCCTCCTGTTGCATGGCTTCATGTTAGCCGGCAAGGCCCCCTAAAACCCGCCGGCTGTTTTCGCCAAAAAACCTTAACCTTTATACAACGTCTTTAAACCATTTCTTCAGCCAATTGACTAGCTTGTCGAACATTCCCTTTTCCCTGAGACGGGAATGGCCCGGATTTTGATTCCTGGCGCCGTAAAGCACCAGGCCCACGGCCGTGGCGTACATGGGGCTATTGACCATATCCACCAGGCCGGTGACTCCGGCGGGCTTGCCAATGCGAGCGGGCACGTTGAACACCTGCTCTGCAATCTCCGCCATACCGTCCAGGAGCACGGCGCCTCCCGTAAGAACAACGCCCGAGCTGATATTGTTTTTCATACCAGCTCTCCATAACTCCTGATCCAGCAGTTCAAACATTTCCTGCACCCTGGGCTCCAGGATTTCCCCAAGGATCTGCCGCGGCAACATGCGGGCTTTACGCCCTCCCACCCCGGGTATTTCGATGGAATCGTCCTTCCCTATTTTTCCCGAAGCGCAGGTTCCGTAATGCTGCTTGATCTTTTCAGCGTCCACCAAAGGCGCCCGCAACCCGATGGATATGTCGTTGGTCAGGTTGGCGCCGCCCAGGGGCAAAACGTATGTATGGCGGATGCAGTTTTTCGTAAAAACCGCCAGGTCCGTGGTTCCGCCGCCGATATCAATGAGGGCGACGCCCAGGTCCCTTTCCTCGGGAATGAGGACGGCTTCGCTGGAAGCCAGGGGCTCCAGGACCATTTCCAGCACGTCCAGATCCGCCTTTTGCGCGCATTTGACAATGTTCTGGGCCGCCGCGGAAGCGCCGGTCACCACATGGATGTTGGCCTCCAGCCTGACGCCGGCCATGCCCACCGGGTTGCGGATGCCCCGCTCGCCGTCCACAATGTATTCCTGGGGCAGGACGTGGATAATCTCCCTGTCCTGGGGAATGGCCACGGCTCTGGCCGCTTCCAGAACCCTTTCCTTGTCCGCGGGCGTAATTTCATTTCCTTTGATGGCGATGATGCCGTTGCTGTTAAACCCGGCCACATGGCCTCCGGCAATTCCGGCGTAGACATTGGAGATATCGCACCCAGCCATGAGTTCGGCTTCCTGCACGGCCTTCCTGATGGACTCCACAGTGGATTCGATGTTCACCACGACGCCTTTTCGCAGCCCGTCGGACGGATGGTGTCCGATTCCCACAATCTGAACGCCTTCCTCAGTGACCTCTCCCACCGCCGCGCAGATTTTTGTGGTGCCTATATCCAGGCCCACGATCAACTCACCCTGACTGCGCATACCTACACCTCCTCCCGGGGACGCACGACCACACGGTCCACGTCCACAATGTCTATCAATGCCACATCTATTCCCTGCTCCTTATTGCATTTTAAAAGCACCTGATTCAGCCGCATGAGCTTGTTGGCGTAATCTCCGTAGCCAAAACGCACGGCGAATTCGGGCTCCCGGGAAACCAGGGTCAAACCCATGTCCCTATCCACCTTGATGGCAGCCACGCTTGAGCAGGGCAAAGCCCATTCGTATTCTTTTTTAACCTTCAGAAACTCGTAAACCGCTTCATAAATCGGAGACATTTTTTCTCCGGCCACGCTGATGTCGGAAAATTTCAGCCCGGTGATTATGGGCAGATCCCTTGGGTCCGCCGCTTCAAAGCGTTTAAAAATTTCGCCCTGGGCGTCCATGAGAAAAGCCTCGCCCAAATCCAGGACGGCGATGGCTTCGCGTTCCGTAACGGTTATGGTCATTTTATCAGGCAGGTTCCTGCGAACCTTGGCCTTGGCAACCCAGGGATGGGCCGTCACGCTGTCCTGCACTTTTTTCAAGCTGACGGAGAGGATGTTATCCCCCAGATTAAGGCCGGCCTGGTCCAAAACATCCTGGGCCGAAAGCCGGCTGTTTCCCTGGATTTCAATATTCTTGGCGTTGAAATACGGGCTTTGGGTGAACACGTCGTACACCAGGATGGACAGGACCGCAAAAAGGGCCAGTCCCGCCAACAGCCCCGTTCCCACAAAGCACCGCAAGAAGACCTTTTTAAGATTGGTCTTCGCGGGAGCCGTGCTTTTTTTGTACCTGTTTTTCCGGACTTTTTTACGTACCAACAATTTTCACCTCCGGTTCCAGGCTGACCCCGTGTTTGTTCAATACTTCCTCTTGAACCAATTCCATAAGCGCCAGTATTTCCGACGCAGTTGCTTTACCCGTATTGACGATCCAGTTTGCATGGACCGGGGAAACCATGGCCCCGCCGATGGCTTTTCCCTTTAAACCTGCTTTGTCTATCAATGCCCCGGCCGAAGGACCGCCCGGGGGATTTTTAAAAAAACTGCCCGCGCTTCGCACTCCCTGGGGCTGGGTCGCCTTACGGCGCTCAAAATGTTTTTTGGCCTGCTTTTGCAGGGCCTCCGGATCGGCCGGCTTGGTTAAAAAACTACCGCCGGTTACGATAACGGGCTTGCCCGGCTTGCTTTCCAAGCCGTGATCCATGGTGCGGTATCCCCAGGCGATTTCCTCGGCGGCCAGGCGTTTTTCCGCTCCAAGATTATCCATGATCCGAACTTCCCGGATGGAATCCGCAACACACCCCTCGTGCGTACCCGCATTCATCAGGATGGCGCCGCCGACGGTTCCGGGTATGCCCACGCCGAAGTTAAGGCCTTCCAGGCCTTTTTTCACGGCGTAAGAGCAAAGTTTCGCCAGCATCACGCCTGCGCCGGCCCGAATCAGAACCCCATCATTGGCCGCCTCTTCCTCCATGAGCTTGAAATCCCCGGACAGCCGAATAACGACGCCTGAAATTCCACCGTCCCGAACCAGGAGATTGGTTCCCTTGCCCAAGACGAAATAGGGAAGGTTCTTTTCTCCGGTCCATTGGACCAGGTCCGAAAGTCCTTTTACGGTCAATGCCTTGACCAGGGCGCTTGCCGGACCTCCCACTCCAAAGGAGGTGTGCGTTCCCAATGGTTCGTCAAAGAACACGCTCCGCCCGAAGCGCTGGGACAACCAGTCCCGATCTTCGGCGGACAGGCTTTTTAAAAGCCCGCTTTTCACGCGGCTCAACTTCTGCTCGCCAGGAAGGATTCTCCCACCCTGTATACATCTCCTGCGCCCAGGGTGATGAGTACGTCCCCTTCCCGCACGGTTTTATCTAACTCCTGCAAGGCTGACTCCTTGCTGGGAGCGTGGATTACATGTTTATGCCCGTAGGCTTTAAGAGCCTTGCAAAGGCTCACGCTGTCCACCCCGGGAATGGGCTTTTCGCCCGCCGGATAAATGGGCAGCACGACCAGGTAGTCCGCCTGATAAAAGGACCTGGCAAAGTCCTCAAAAAGGCTTTGGGTCCTGGAATACCTGTGAGGTTGAAAAATCACCCCGACCCGGCGCTCCGGGTAGCTGTCGTTCACGGCCTGAAGCGTGGTCCTGATTTCCGTGGGATGATGTCCGTAATCGTCCATCACCACAATGCCGCCGACCTTGCCCTTGGTTTCCAGGCGGCGATGCACGCCGCTCAGGCTTTCGAGGGCCGCCTTAATATTTTCAAAGGGCACGTTCAACTCCAGGCCGACCGCAATGCTCGCCAAGGAGTTGTATACGTTGTGAAGGCCGGGCAGATTCAACGTAATCCGGCCCAAGCGCTTCTTATTGTGGCGCACCGTAAACCGGCTGGTCAGGCCTTCGGTTGTCACGTCCCCGGCCTGCAAGTCCGCCTGGGTGGTGAGGCCGTAAGTGACATACCGTTTATTGATAAACGGAATCAGGTCCTGCACGGGCTCGGAATCCAGGCAAAGCACGGACAGTCCGTAAAAGGGAATCTTATCCACAAACTGGGCGAAGGCGTCCTTGATTCCGTCCATGTCCTTGTAATGGTCCATGTGCTCGCGGTCGATATTGGTGACCACCGCAATGCTGGGGGACATCTTAAGGAACGACCCGTCGGATTCGTCCGCCTCGGCCACGATAAACTCGCCATGGCCCAGTTTTGCGTTGGAGCCGATGCTCAAGAGCTTGCCGCCGATGACCACCGTAGGATCCAAGCCGCCTGCGGCCAGGACGTCCGCCACGATGGACGTGGTGGTTGTTTTGCCATGGGCGCCTGCAATGGCCACGGAGTATTTCAACCGCATGAGCTCGGCCAGCATCTCCGCACGGGGGATGACGGGAATTCCTTGCTCCCTGGCCGAGGCCGTCTCGGGATTCTCCTGGCGAATCGCCGAGGAAACCACCACGACGTCGCAGCCTTTGACGTTTTCGGCGCGGTGGCCGCGATATATGGTCCCGCCCAATTTTGCCAGACGCTGGGTAATGTCCGATTCCTTGATGTCGGAGCCGGAAACCTGGTAGCCAAGATTCAGAAGCAGTTCGGCAATACCGCTCATTCCGATGCCGCCAATACCCACGAAATGTATGCTGTACTTTTTACGGTACATGGCTTTCTCCTGCGTTCATTGCCGGTTGCGGTTGAATGTTCAGCCATGCCAGGACGTCTTCTGCAATGTCCGCTGCTGCGCGGGGTTTGCCCAGGCTCTTGGCGGCGGTCTCCATGTCCATCAATCTGGCTTTATGGTCTTTGTAAAAGGCGATTCGCTCCGCCAATAAGGTTCCGGTCAACACGTCTTCCAAAATCACTTCCGCAGCCCGGACGTCTTCCAAAGCCCTGGCATTGTATTCCTGGTGGTTATCCGCAGCAAAGGGAAAGGGGATGAAAATGCACGCCTTGCCCAATGCCGTCACTTCGGCCACCGTAGAGGCCCCTGCGCGGCACACAACCAAATCCGCCTTTTTGTATTGCGCGCCCATGTCGTGAAAAAAAGCCCGGACGTCCGAAGGCCCATTCCAGTTTTCGTAGGCCTTTTGCGTCGTCTCCAGGTCTTGCTGCCCGGTCTGATGGATAAACCCGATCTCTTCGGGATTCTGCAACTCCCCCAAAGATTCGATCACGGCCTGATTAATGGCGTGCGCTCCCTGGCTGCCGCCCAGAACCAGCACGGTAAAGGGCTTCTCGGCGGCCTCCGGATCGGCCTGGACCGTTTCCGCCAACAGGCTGCCCCTGATGGGGTTGCCGAAAACCTTGGCCTTGCCGGGCTTGAAATACTCCGTGCTTTTTTCGAAAGACACATAAGCCCTGCCCGCGATCTTGCCCAGCCACCGGTTGACCATGCCGGGCATCAGGTTTTGCTCCTGGATGCCGGTCTTTTTAAAAAGCATCAAACCCGCCAACATGCACGGCGCTGAGGCGTAGCCGCCCACGCCCAAAATCATTGCAGGACGAAAACGGATGATAAGCGCCAGGGCCGTAACCATGGATACGGCCAGTTTGAACAGGGACCGGATTTTCAGCAGCAGCCCCCTGCCTTTCAGGCCTTCCACGCTGATTGCCTTGTGCGTATATCCGGCTTTATCCACAGCCTGCTTTTCAAAGGGCTTTTGGCTCCCTACAAACAAAATGTCCGCATTGGGAGCCAGAGACTTTAGCGCCTCGGCTACGGCGATTCCGGGGTACAAATGCCCTCCCGTTCCTCCGCCGGCTATAATCATTTTGAGTGCTGTTTCGTTTTTCATGCCACAGCCCTCCTTTTCCAAAAAACCAGCCTGCCGAAAAACGGCGCACGCGCCCCCGGGCTGGCCGGATGCGCGTAGGCGATATTCTCCAGAATTCCTATGGAGACCATGTTTATCAGCAGGGAGCTTCCCCCGTAGCTGATAAAAGGCAAAGCAAGCCCTTTTGTCGGCAGCAGGTTGGTGGTCACCGCCATGTTCAGGCAGGCCTGCAGCCCGATGGAAGCTGTAATTCCAAAGGCCAAAAGCCTTGCAAAGCCGGCCGGAGCCCGCTGGGCGATGGTCAGCCCTCGCCAGACCAGAAGCGCGAACAAGCCGACCACTATGCCAACGCCGATGAGCCCCATCTCCTCCCCCAGGACCGAAAAAATAAAGTCCGTGTGCGGCTCGGGCAGGTAGAACAGCTTTTGGTATCCGTTGCCCACGCCTACTCCCGAGTAGCCCCCGGTGCCGAAAGCCATAAGGGAATGGGTGATCTGGTAGCCGTCGCCCATCTGGTTTTCCCAGGGGTTTAAAAAGGCGGCGATCCGGTTTCTCCGGTATCCTTCGCTCATGAGCAGTTTAAAGCCCACCAAACCGGCGAGGGCGACCAAGCCGCTTAGATGCCCTATGTGAGCTCCGCCCACAAACAGCATGATCCCAATGACAAAGACCAGCATGGCGAAAGAGCCGAAATCCGGCTGAAAATAAAACAAGCCTCCAATGAGTCCCATCAGAAAAAGATGGGGGATGATTCCCACGGAGAAGTCCTTCATTTTTTCGCCTTTTTTAGTCAGGGAATAGGCCATGTATATAATGATGGCCAATCGCATGATTTCCGCAGGCTGAATATTAATCGGCCCCACGCGCATCCAGCGGGTGGCGCCGCCCACGTTCACGCCGATTCCCGGAACCAGCAAGAGTCCCAGCAACAGTACGGAAAGGCCCAGGATCGGATAGGCCAACACCTGATAGACCCGGTACGGGATGTACCGGACGGAAAACAAGAGGACCAGACCGGTCAGGGCGAAAAACAACTGCCTTTTGAAAAAGTAGGTGTCGGAGCCGTAGGTTTTGACGGCCATGGCCGAACTGGCGCTGTACACCATGACCAGTCCCATGCCTATCAAGCCCAGGACAGCCACCAGGATCACTTTGTCAAAAGCCCCCTGATTTTTCTTTGCTGTCTTTTCCGGCATCATAATCCTCTCTTGCAATCCTAAGCCGGCAGAGCGTTTACCACTCTGCGGAAATCCTTGCCGCGTTCCTTGTAATTCTTGTATTGATCAAAGCTGGCGCACCCAGGAGAAAGCACCACAACCTCCCCTGGCCTTGCAGCCCGTTTGGCGAATTCCACCGCTTTTTCTATGGTTCCCGCCTGGACGACCTCCACGGAGCCTGAAAGAGCCGAGGTGATGATCCCGGCGGCTTCTCCCGTGACGTACAAACGCGCCGCCTTTTGCTCCACCATGTCTTTTAAATCGCGAAAATGACCGCCTTTATCCCTGCCTCCCATGATCAGATGGACCGGCGCGTTAAAACCTTCCAGAGCCCGGAGTACGGCATCCACGTTGGTGGCCTTGGAGTCGTCGTAATATTTGACTTCCATGACCTCCCGGACGAATTCCAGGCGATGGGGCAAACCTTTAAAGGAATCGATTGCCTTTTGAATTCCCTCAATGCTTGCGCCCGCAGCGTAAGCGGCCAGGGCGGCGGCGGCGGCGTTTTCCTTGTTATGCTCGCCGGACAGGGTCATTTTTTCCAAAGAAAGAGACCACTGCTTTTGAGTCCCTTTGAAAAAATCCATGGCGCCGGCGTTCATGGCGATCCCGGCTTCTGCCGCTTCCCTGCCCGTAAAGAACCATTGGGAAGATTGGATGCCGCCGCACATTGCACGGGACCATTTATCGCAGCCGTTCAGAATCGCAAAGTCCGCCCCGGTCTGATTCATAAACACCCGGGCTTTGGAGGCGGCGTAGCCTTCCATGCCGTCGTAGCGATCCATGTGGTCTTCGGTGACGTTGGTCAACAGGGCGACTTTAGGAGCGAACGACTCGATGGTGTCGAGTTGAAAGCTGCTGATTTCAGCGACGATCACCTGGGCTTTGTCCTGGCCCCTGGCGTAATTGACTAACGGATTGCCGATATTGCCGCCCACAAAGGCCGAAATTCCCGAGGCTTCCATCATTTCGCCGATGAGACTTGTTACAGTTGTCTTCCCGTTGGTGCCTGTCACAGCGATGATTGGCGCCTGGATGAACCGGCTGGCAAGCTCCACCTCGCCGACGACCGGGACGCCCTTTTCCCGCGCGGCTTCCAACACCGGAATGGTATGGGGCACTCCCGGGCTGATCACGATCAGGTCGGCCTGGGTGAAAGTCTCCATATTATGAGGCCCCAGCTCCACCTTGGCGCCCATATCCCGCACATTTTGGACGCGTGCTCCCAGACTGGTTTCCGAAGCTATGTCGGCGACGGTCACGCTGGCGCCTTTGTCCAGGCAAAAAGCGGCCGCGGCTTCTCCTGTGAGGGCCAGGCCTACTGCAACGATTTTTTTGCCTTTAAGATCCATATTCTCTTTTCTCAACGCAATTTCAGCGTACTTACGGACAACAGGGCCAACATGATGGCGATAATCCAGAATCGGACGATCACCTTGGGCTCGGGCCAGCCTTTAAGTTCAAAATGATGATGGATCGGCGCCATCTTGAAAATCCGCTTTCCCTTAGTGATCTTAAAGAAGCTCACCTGGAGGATGACGGACACCGCTTCCATGACAAACAAACCGCCTACTATCACCAAAGCCAGTTCCTGCTTGGTGAGTATGGCCACCACGCCCAGGGCGCCGCCCAAAGGCAGGGAGCCCACGTCGCCCATAAAAATCTGGGCCGGGTAGGCGTTGTACCAAAGAAAACCCAGGCCGGCCCCCACAAGGGCGCCGCAGAAGACCGACATCTCGCCGGATTGGGGCACGTGGCGGATGCTCAGGTACGTGGCGAAGTCGTAATGGCTGGCCACGTAGGCGAAAATCATATAAGTCCCGGCGGCGATGGCGACCGGTACAATGGCCAGTCCGTCCAGACCGTCAGTAAGGTTTACGGCGTTTGACGCTCCCACCATGACCAATATGGCGAAGAGCACGTATCCAGGCCTGGTGAGGTCCGGATTCAGGTTTTTAAAAAAGGGAATGTTCACGGTTGTGTCGCCGTTCAACCCGTAAACCAAAACCGTCCCGGCTATACCGGCCACAACCACCTGTAAGCAGAACTTCCCTCTTGCGGACAGGCCTTTGCTCCGCTTTTTCACCTGCATGAGGTAGTCGTCCACAAAACCGATGAGGCCGAAGCCGAAGGTCACTCCCAGGGCTATCCACACGTAAGCATTGGTTAAATCCGCCCACAACAAGGTGGAGAACATCACGGCGCTCATGATCAACACCCCGCCCATGGTGGGGGTGCCCGCCTTTTTCAGGTGGGTCTGGGGGCCGTCTTCCCTGATGTGCTGGCCAACCTGCATTTCGCCCAGTTTCCTGATGAGCCACGGTCCCAGCACAAAGGAAATCACCAGGGCGGTCAGCGAAGCATAGATCGTCCTGAACGTGATGTACCGAAACACGTTGAAGACGGTCATGTACTTGGCCAGCGGTGTGAGCAGATGATAAAGCATGTTTAACCTGTTTGTTGGTGCGTTACATTTACGTACGGCGTGATTTTAAACCGATAATGCGTCCTTAAGGCCTTGCACCACTTCGCTCATGCCGGTGCTGTTGGAGCCTTTGACCAGAATCCGGTCCTTGGCTTGGACGGCCTCGGCCAGCCTGGTTACGATATTAGGCTTTTCGTCGATAAACACCTGATCTATTCCCATGCCCGCTTCCCGGGCGCCTTTGGCGGTCCAGCCCGCGTAATAACCGGAAATGAAAAGCAGGGACACGCCGGCTTGGGCGGCCATCCTGCCTAGTTCCATATGGGCGTCTACGCTGTAATCCCCCAGTTCCATCATGTCGGAGACGGCCATGATCATCCTGCCCTTGGAGGCCTTGGCCAGGGCTTGCAGCGTCATGACCGCCGCGGCGAAGCTGGCGGGATTGGCGTTGTAGGCGTCGTCGATCATTTGAACGTCATTGCCCAGGGAAACCACGTTTTGACGGCCCTTCACCGGGTTGACCGTTTCCAGAGCGTCGCGGATTTCCTTAGGAGAAACGCCGGCGCTAACGCCGACGGCGGCGGCGGCCAAAGCGTTGTGAACCATGCAGTCCCCGTGAAGCCGAAGCTGCACGGGCAGTTCCTCGTCCTGGATGCACAGGGTAAAGCGAACGCCCTCATTGGCGTGCTTGATGTTTTTAGCCCGCACCTGGGCTTTGGCGCCTTTGCCGAATAAAACGGTTTCGCCCTGGTATTTGTCCGCCAGGGTGGAAACCAGCTTATCGTCCAGATTTAACACCGCAGTTTTGTTGGCCATATTCTCCAAAAGCTCCCCTTTAGCCGCCAGGACTCCTTCAACGGAACCCAATCCTTCCAGGTGCCCGGGACCTACGTTTGTAATCACCCCTATGTCGGGCTCGCAGATTTGCGTGAGCTTGGCTATCTCCCCAAAATGGTTCATGCCCAACTCAACCACGGCCCATTGGTGGTTCGGCCCGAGCCCCAGCAATGTAAACGGCAGGCCGATTTGATTGTTATGGTTGCCGCTGGACTTGTGGACCTTGTACTTGGCGGCCAGCACGGCGGCGGTCAGTTCCTTGGTGGTCGTCTTCCCGTTGGAGCCTGTTATGGCCGCGATGGAAACGCCAAACCCCTTACGATATTGGTTGGCGATCTTGCCCAACGCCTCGGTGGTGTCCGGGACGACTACGCATCCCAATTCCAGCTTGGCCATTCTGGCATAGGAAAAGCTCTCGGCGTGCTTTTTGTCGATGACAATGCCCCGCACGCCGCCGTTGATTGCCTGCCGCACAAAATCGTGGCCGTCCAGCCTTTCACCTACGATTGCTATAAACAGATCGGAGGACATGGCGGTTCGGGAGTCGATGGCTATGCCGCTGAAGCACAGATCCGGCGTTCCCGAAAATCTTTCGCCGCCTGTTGCCTGAACAATCTCAGACAAGGTAAATGTAACGTTCGCTCTCACCGATGGTCCTCCTGCAAAATACAACTAACACGCTGAAAAAAAGCCCCTTGGACTTCAGCGGGAACATACACAGCGCCCGGAAAGGGGGCCCTCCTGCCTGGAATGCATGTTTCTGGACAGGCATTCCAGAGCTTTCCCGGCCTCCACCCGATCATCAAAGGCGAAACGCTCGTTCTTGATGACCTGATAGGTTTCATGCCCTTTTCCGGCTATCAACACCATGTCTCCCGGGCCGGAAGACATGATCGCAGTCAGAATGGCCTTGCGCCGGTCCGGCTCCACCATAAAGGCGGATTTCCGCGAGCACATCATGCAATAGGAGGCGTTCAACCTTTGCGCGCCTTCGCCTGATATGCCCGGCAGGATATCGTCTATGATGGCATCGGGATCCTCTGATCTTGGATTGTCGGAGGTCACCACAACCAGGTCGCTGTGTCTGGCCGCAGCCGCGCCCATTTTGGGGCGCTTTCCCTTATCCCTGTCTCCGCCGCATCCGAACACGGTGATGATTTTCGCCTTGGACACTCTCCGAAGCGCTTCCAGGACGTTTTCCAAGGCGTCCGGAGTGTGGGCGTAATCCACGAAAACATGGCGATCCAGTCCGTTTTCGACCTTTTCCAAACGCCCGGGTACGTTTACTGCCGCATTCAGTCCCATCTCCACCTCCTCCAGGCTCAGGCCGAAAGCCAGGCCGACGCCCGCCGCGCTCATGAGGTTGTAAAGATTGTGCCTGCCAACCGCCGGAGATTCGAACACCAATTCTCCGGCCGGAGTTTCCATTACACCTTTCAGGCCGTCCGCTCCGGCCTTGACGTCAATGCTTCGGATGCTGCTGCCTTCGGTTAAGCCGGTGCACAAAACCGGAGTTTTTACTTCCCGGCACAGGACCGCGCCCTGGGGGTCGTCCAGGTTGATGACGGCGGTCTTGTTTTCCTTGGCGGAAGCGGCCAGTAAGTCGTCAAACAAAATCCGCTTGGCCTGAAAATAGGACTCCATGTCCTTGTGATAGTCCAGGTGGTCCTGGGTAATATTCGTAAACACTCCCGCGTCGAACTGGCAGAAAGCCGGCCGGCTTTGGGTCAGTGCGTGGGAGGAAACCTCTATAATGGCGTGAGTCACGCCGGCGTCCACCATCCGGGCCAGGGCTTCTTGAAGCTCCAGGGATTCGGGGGTGGTTACGCTGCTTTCTTTTTCATGGCCGGGCCAACGGCTGCTTACGGTGCCTACAATGCCTACTTTGCAGCCTGCGGCGCCCAACATGGCCTCCGCAAAATAGGTGACGGTCGTTTTACCGTTAGTGCCTGTAATACCGGCTAATTTCAGCTTTTCCGTGGGACGCCCGAAAAATTCAGAGGCCATATTGGCCAAAGCCCTGCGGGAGTCCTTGACCCGAATCACGGCCACGCCTATCGGGGCTTCCGCCGGATCTTCCGTCACAACGGCGGCGGCGCCTTTTTTTACGGCGTCCTGCACAAAAATGTGCCCATCCACGGCATTGCCTTTGATGGCCGTAAACAAGCCCTGGGGCTTCACCAGCCGGGAGTTGTACTGGATGGAAATGATGTCGGGATCGCCTTGGGCGCCCGTTATCTCCAGCACGGGGTTCCTCTGGTCGGCCTTAAGGCCGTCTATGAGCCGGCTTAGCTTCATGCAGGGCCGTTTTTCCTTTTCAAGGATGCGGTTAAATGGGTTGTATCCACTTCCGGCGCCACCTTGAGGTAGTGCAGGGTTTTCTGCATAATCTCCCGGAACGCAGGGGCCGCCACCACGCCGCCGTAATGATCCGTTGTCGGCTCGTCAATAACCACCACCACGGTCACGGCGGGGTTGGACAAGGGAGCGAAGCCCACGAAGGAGGCTATGTATTTATTGTCCTCATAGCCGCCTTTGGCAGCCGGTTTTTGCGCCGTCCCCGTCTTGCCGCACACCCTGTAGCCGTCCAGAGCGGCCTGGGTGCCGGTTCCGCCCTCGGTGGTCACGGTCTTCATGATCCGGGCGACCACCTGGGCGGTTTCTTCGGAAACCGCTCTCTCCAAAGGTTCGGGCTGAAAGCTTTCCACCAGCCGGCCTTTGGAATTGGTGATGGCCTGCACCAGCCTGGGCCTCATGAGCACGCCGCCGTTGGCGATGGCCGAAACCGCCGAGGCCAGTTGCAGCCCGGTGACGGACACGCCCTGGCCGAATGCGATGGTTCCAGCGTCAATGGCGGTCCATTGATTGTGCGGCCTGAGCATTCCCGAGGCCTCGCCGGGGCAGTCCACGCCCAGCTTTTTGCCGAACCCGAAGGCGTCCAGGGTCCGGAACAGGGAGTCGGGGCCGATTTTCTCGCCCACCTTCACTGCGCCGATGTTGCTGGACACCTTGACAATCTGCTGCAGGGACAGCCAGGAGTGGGGATGGGTGTCATGCACCACATTGGGCCCAATCCGGTAATTGCCCTGCTCGCAATAAAAAATAGAGTTGGGGCCGCACTTTCCCGACTCAACGGCGGCGGCGGCCATAAAAATCTTTAGCGTGGACCCCGGTTCGAAGGTGTCCGTCACGGCCCTGTTTCTCCAATCGCTGAAGCTGTACTCGCTGATGGCGTTGGGGTTGTACAGGGGCGCGTTAGCCATGGCCAGGATGGCGCCGGTGTCCGGAACCATCACCACGGCGATGCCCGACTTGGCCTGGAATTTTTCCACGGCTTCGGCCAGGGCTTCTTCGGCTATGTACTGCACCGTACGGTCCAGGGTCAGGACCAGGTTGTCTCCGGTCTTTTTGGAGTACGTCTGCCTTTCCCGGGCGAAGCTGCGGCCCATGGCGTCCTTAAGGATGGTCCATTTGGAGCCCTTGCCGGTGAGCAGATCGTCGTATTTATATTCCAGGCCTTCCAGGCCGTGGCCTTCAGCGCCGCAAAAGCCCAAAACCTGGGCGCCCAGGCCCAGGTTGGGATAAAACCGGCTGGCGTCCTCTTCCAGTTCCAGGCTGGGAATGTTGGGGTTCCGGCCCGGGCCGTTGTATTCAAACGACGCCTTGGCGGCGTCCCATTCCTTTTTGACGGCCTGGGCCGTGGCCGTGCTGACCCGTTTATCCACATAGATGTAGGCTCTGTCTTTATTTTCCAGCTCCTTTTGGAACTCCGCGGCGCTCCTATCCAGGTAGGAGGCCAGGATCTTGCCGGCCGCCTTGGCGTCCTTAATCAGCCCGGGGCGGACCGCTACCTTGGCCACGTCCAGGTTGACGCCCAGCTCCCGGTATTGGGCGTCGTAAATGACGCCCCGCTTGGGCTGGGTTTCCACGGACTGGGAGTACTGGCTTTTAGCCTTTTTGGACAAAAAACTTTTGTCCAGCACGTGCAGCTCGACCAGCCTGCCTGCGATGATCATGAAGCCTGCGGCGAAAAGCAGGCCCACAAAGACAATGCGTCCCGAGGCTTTGTTTTTTCCCGTCTGTTTCATCACGGCCTCACCATTTGATCAGGGTCGGGATGTTTCAGGCCCAACCACTCTTCGGCTATCTTGGAAATCCTTTCGGGATTTCTTAAATGCTCCAACTTGACTTTCAACTCCTCCTGCTTGTCCAGGAGGTCTTCCTTATGGGACAGTTCGGCGGTTATTTGGTATCCTCTTTGGGTGCATTGGTTCCGGCACCACGCAAAAAGGAAAAGCTCCAGGAATAGAATCCCTGCAAGCAGTCCGTAAGCCCAATTCCTGAGCGCCTCATTGTCATTGCTTCGCCCGCCCATCTTCCCCCCCGGCGCCCGAGCCCTCGACGGCCAGCTTTTCCATGGCCCGTATTTTGGCGCTCCGCGACATGGGATTTTTCTCCACCTCGGCCTGCGAAGGCTTGACCACCTTTTTGGTCAAAAGCTTGACCTTGGGCTGATTCCCGCAAATGCACACGGGAAAATCCGGGGGGCAGGTGCAGCCCTGGGCCAAAGCGGCGAAACGCCTTTTGACGATCCTGTCCTCCAACGAATGAAAGGAGATGATGCACAACCTGCCGCCGGGAAGGAGGCAGTCCAGGCACGTCTCCAAAAACTTTTCCAAGTGGGCCAGCTCATTATTTACGTGAATGCGCAAGGCCTGAAAAACGCGAGTGGCCGGATGAATGCGGCCGGGCTTCCCCTTAACGGCTGAGGCGACAATATCGGCCAGGCGGCCGCTGGTCGTGATGGGCTCGTCTTCCCGGCGTTGGACGATGCGGCGGGCTATCCGCTTGGCCTGACGCTCCTCCCCGTATTCCAGGAAGATCCTGGCAAGCTCATCTTGGGAGTATGCGTTGACAACGTCCATGGCCTTGGGTCCGCCTCCGCTTCCGTCCATGCGCATATCCAGGGGCTCTTCGCGCTGAAAGCTAAACCCCCGTCCGCTCTTTTCCAGAAGATGGAGGCTGACTCCCAGGTCCAACACAATGCCGTTGGCGCCCGCCAACCCGCATTGATCCAGGACAGCCCGGATATTGCTGAAATTATCGTGGAAGATCCTGAAATTATCTTGAACATCCGCAAAGCAGGCCTGAGCGTTGGTGACGGCGTCTTCGTCCAGATCCGTGCCGATCAGTAGTCCGTCAGGTAATATCCGCTCTAAAATTGCCCGGGCATGCCCTCCTCCGCCAAAGGTTCCGTCCACCACAACATGGCCAGGGGCCGGACTCAGCAGGCTTAAGACCTCCTGCTTCATGACCGAAACATGATGAAATGCCATGTTTAAAGCCCCATATCCTCAATTTCGTCATCCAGTTCGCCGCTGTTGAGCACCTCCTCGAAGTCCTCGTAGGCGACGTCATATTTTTTCTTGTCCCAGATTTCAAAGTGGCTTACCGCTCCCACCAGGGCGATTTCCTCTTTGGCCCCGATGCCTGCGTAATCCCGCAGATCCTTGGGAACCAGGATGCGCCCTTGCTTGTCGCACATGCACTCCTGGGCGCCGCCCACAAAAAACCGCCGGAACTGCCGGAGTTTGGCGTTGCGCTTGGATTTGGTCATGATGCGGTTTTCAATGACCTGCCACTCGTCAAAGGGGTAGGCCACCAGGGCGCCGTCCATACGGGACACCATGACGCCGTCGACTTCGCCGTCCCTGAGGACTTCACGAAACCGTGCGGGTACGGTGATGCGGGCTTTCTCGTCCGTGGAATGGTACGAGGTGCCCCGAAAGTTTTTGGACTTGGCAGCCATATCTAACCCCACTTTAAACCACTTTCTACCCTCAATGACATATTATCCAGAGGCATGTCAAGAGAAAATCCCAGGGGGTGAACAATTTTTCATAATGATTTATAAAATTTATATACAACCAGGAGACCTGAAATGCAAGGGTAAATTGTGGGGAATTTGCGAAAAAACGACAATAATCCAAAGCTGATACCAACGAGGCGTCCGCCCGGAATGGGATTAAAGCCCTGGATTTTCCTAAAATAGGGGGAAATGTGGGGAGAATTTTCTATAAAATAGAAAATGAGAAATTTCTTTTGATGAAATTCTAAAAAAGGCGCCGGCGTTGTGGGGGGAAGTGGACCCCTTTGAATGGAAAATATTTTTAGATATTAAATCAGATAGTTACAATAGAAGTTAGATGCCAAGGGCCGTTTCCTTGGGGGAAAAGCATCAAAAGACTTCGACGGCGCCGTCCACCCGGCGGCCATTCTCAATCCCGGCATGCGTTCCAGGCCGCGCCTTTTGTCGCTTCGCGACCTTGGCAGCCAACTGCGCTGCCAAGGCCACCCATCCAGACAGGATCTTATTCAACCTAAGGGCCTCATGGTCAGCCGCGGCATGCAATGCCGGGGGCCGCCAGGCCAATAAGTGCGGCCGTTCGACTTTATCTATGGCGAAAAAGGTCAGCGGAAGGACGCCGGTCTTGAAACGAGAGTGGCCCAGAGAGGCCGTCATCCTCGCAAGGCCGGTTCGTTTTTCGAGCCGGCCGCAAGCGGGGACCCAGCGTTATTTCTGACTCGCAGGGCGGCTGTCATTGGGCGCCTTTGTAATATATGCCCCTGTTGGGCTTACTGAGACATGCCGGGGAAGGATTTTTCGTACAGCATGAGCAGGTTGCTGGCCGCGGCGATGGAGGGGTCCAGTTCCAGGGCCTTGCGCAGGTCGGCCTTGATGACTTCCTCCTCCTTGCTGCCCATGGCGATGCGGCTGAGGGCCCGGTGAAAATACGCCTGCCCCAGGGCGGGATCCAGGCTGACGGCCTTGTCGTAGTCTTCAAAGGCCTTTTGGAGGTCCTTCATTTTAATGTACACGTGGCCCCGTTGGAGATAGGCCTGGGCGGAGTCGGGTTTGAGTTCAACGGCCCGGGTGTATTGGTCCACGGCCTCCCGGCATTTGGCCTGGCTGATTCCGGAGGAAAAGGCGGCCTTGCCTTTATCCATGGCCTCCTGGAATTCCTTGTCGTTATTCCCGCAGCCCGAAAAGACCGCCAAGCATACAACCGCCAAAACCGCCGCCAGCCAATATTTACGCATCCCCGCCTCCTGTCGCTGAAAATGCTGCATCCATAGCCTTTTTTTAAAAAATTCTCAAGCTGGAGCAGAGAGTGTGCAAAAGTTTTGCAAATATCCTGAAATTAGGCTTGAAACGCCTTGCAAAGCCTTGACACTTATGGGGCTCTCGTATAGTCTCTGAGCTATCAAAGCGGCGTCCACGCCTCATGAAACATTCAAGCATCCTACTGTAATTACGGGGAAATTATGACTGGTGCAAGTTCTGACATTTTTAAGTTGGTGACCCAATCAGGATTGATGGTCCAATTCGTCCTGTTTGTACTCCTGAGCTTTTCCGCGGCCTGTTGGACGATTATCGGGCTGAAAATCCGCCAATTGTGGCTCGCCAAAAATGAGACCGCCCAATTTGTGGAGTTTTTCTGGAAAAGCGGGAACATGGCCAAGTCATACGCCAAGGCCAAGCAACTGACCAACAGCCCCGTGGCCCGAGCCTATCGGGTGGCTTATATGGAAATGGTGCGGATCAACCAGAGCAGCGGGAACGGCCAAAACCAGGAAGGCTTTTCCATGGGCACGGACAATATCAAGCGCGCCCTGCGCCGGGCCAACGTAAGCGAGTTGACCCGCCTGACCCAGTGGGTGCCTTTTTTGGCCACCATCGGCAACACGGCGCCGTTTATCGGCCTGTTCGGCACGGTCTGGGGCATCATGAGCGCCTTCCACGGCATCGGACAGCGCGGGACCGCCACCCTGGCGGTGGTTGCGCCCGGCATATCAGAAGCTCTGGTAGCCACGGCGGCCGGCCTGGCCGCAGCCATTCCGGCCGTCATGGCGTACAACCATTTCACATCCCGGATTCGCGTGGCCGAGTCCCAGTTGAACAACTTCGCCTCGGATTTCATCAATGTGGTGGAGCGGGAAGTGGTGAACAAGCCCGCCCAGCCTCAGCAGCAGGCCCAAAAGCCCCAACAGCCGGTTCGCAAGCCCCAGCAATAAGGAACGTCAGGAGGAGCAAGGCATGGCCGGAACAAGCGAAACCGATCGCCTGATGTCGGAAATCAACGTGACTCCCTTTGTAGACGTCATGCTGGTTTTGTTGATCATATTCATGGTAACCGCCCCCATGATGGTGCAGGGGGTGGACGTGGCCCTGCCCACCACCACATCCGCGCCCATGGAGACGGACGAAAGCAACGTCACCATCACCATTGATAAAAGGGAGCGGGTCTACATTAACGACGCGCAAATTCAAATTGACATGCTCGGCCAGAAAATCGCCGCAATCTACGACCAGAACAGGGACCTGCGCTTTTTTCTGAGAGCGGATAAAGACGTGCGGTACGGCCTGGTGGTCCGGGTGATGGCGGACGTGAAGGAAGCGGGCATTCCCAGGCTGGGGGCCATCACAGTCCCCCTGCCGGACGAAGAATCCAAATAGCGGCGAATCGGCCCAAAGCCTAACCATAGCAGCGCATGACACTAAAAACGCCAAAAAAAATAAATCCTCCCAAGGCAGACCAGGCAGTCAATAATTCGCCGGACCTGCCTAACGAGGACGACCCGGTCTGGATGGCTTTCGCCGGAGGATCCGTAGCGCTTCACATTATCGTCCTTGCGCTCATGATCTTTTTGCCCCAGATGGTAAGCTCCAAAAAGCCGAGCCTGCCGTATCTGGACATCGCCCTGACCTCTTTGCCCACAGTGGCGCCGGGCGCTCCCGGCCCCAAGGCGGCGCCGCCCAAGCAGGAAGAACCCAAGGTGGAGCCTCTTCCCAAGGAAGAGCCGGAACCCGAACCGGAGCCGGTGAAAGAGCCGGAACCGGTCAAAGAGCCCGAGCCGGTGAAGCTGAAGCCTGCCGAACCCAAGGTGGTGAAGCAGCCTGTAGTCGTCAAGCCGGTGGAAGCGGCGGAAATCTCCACGGCCCCTAAAAAGGAGCCGGACGAAATTCCGGTTTTGACCTCCCTGAAAAAACGCACCTATAAAGTGGAAGTGGCCAAGGAAAAGGCCTTGCGGGAAATTAAGGAAAGGGTGGAGTCGGGCAGGCCCAGTTCAGTGGAGGACGCCATTGCAAGAATGCGGAAAAATCCCGGAGAGCGGCCCAAGCAAGAAGCCCAACAAGGCGGAGGAGATGGCGGCAGGGCCTATTTGACCAAAATGGAAATGCTGCGTAACCGCTACATCGACGAGGTCGGTACGCTTATGCAGAAAAATTGGGCCATGCCGCAGCAGTTTACCGGAACTGGCCTGGAAGCGTGGATAATGTTCACGGTTCATTCTGATGGGAATATTACAGACATCAGCTTCGATAAACGATCAGGGAATACGTTTTTTGACGACTCCGGGGAAAGGGCGGTGAGAAAATCCATCCCCACCAAGCCTTTTCCTCCGGATCTAGACAAAGAACCTTTTCAAATGCTTGTATATTTCATAGCACCAGCAAACTAAGGACTGTTTGGGATGATTTTCAATAAAAAGCTATTCATCATGTTCCTTATGTCGGCCATGGCCCTGACCGCCTTTGCCGGGTGCGTGGAAAAGGAGCCGCAGCCGCCTCATAAGAAATTGCGGGACTTGTCGGAACTGACGCCGCAAGAGCGGTTGCGTATAGAATACATTGAAGAAGTTGGTAAAACTATACAAAAAAACTGGGCCATGCCGGAACGGTTTGTCGGTAAAAAGATGGAAGCAAGGATTGCTTTTACGGTCAACCCGGACGGACGTTTGACCAACCTTTGGTTTGAAAAGCGGTCTGACAGCCGCAAATTCGACGACTCGGCGGAAAAGGCTGTTAAAAAAAGCAGTCCGGTTTCTCCTTTTCCCGAGGACCTGGAAAAGAAGCCGATAGAAATGGCAGTAACCTTTACGCCGCCCAAAAAATAACTTTGGCAGAGGAAGGACTTAGCGTGCCAACAAAAAAAACAGGTGGAAAAATGAGCAAAACATTCAACAGGACAGCCTGTACGTGTTTTTTATTCCTCCTAATCATGACTATACTGGCCGGGTCGGCGTCGGCGGCCCGGTATGAATACTGGATCAACAATCCGTTTTTACGCAAAATCCCCATCGCCATCAAGGATTTCGAGCCCAAGACGGTGAACGAAGAGCCCCGGCAGGCGGCGGTCCAGGCCAAGGAATGGCTGGTTTCGGGCCTGGAGTTTGTCAGGTATTTTCAAATCCTTCCGGAGGAGTCCTATATCATCGGCGACGGGGAGGGGCTGACCGCCCAGACCATTAATTTCGCCAACTGGATAAGCATCGGTGCGGACCATTTGGTGACCGGCGGCCTGGACCTGCGGGACGGGGTTCTGGTGCTGGAGCTGCGTTTGTTCGACGTGCCCCGGAACCGCCTGATCGTGGGCAAGCGCTATAAGGGCCGTGTGGAGGACATGCGCAAGATGATCCGGCGCTTTTGCGTGGAGATCGTTACGGAGTTGACCGACTCCCGGGGCGTGTTCGGCACAAAAATCGCCTTTGTATCCAACGGCCCGGGAAACAAGGAAATTTTCGCCTGCGAGTATGACGGCTTCGACCCTCAGCAGCTGACTTCCGGCAGCAAGATCGCCCTGTCTCCGGCCTGGTCCGGGGACGGAACCCACATGGCTTATGTGTCTTACGCCGACGGTCCTCCGGAGATATTCATCCGCAACCTGGCCCAAAAGCGGGGAGTCAAAGTGGCGTACAAGGGCATTAATGTCACACCGGCCTGGGACCCCACGCGTTTCGCCCTGGCGGCCACCCTGTCATTAAATGGGGATCAGGAGATTTACTCATTGACCGGAAACGGAAAAATTATTAAGAAGTTGACGAATAACTGGGGCATTGACGTATCCCCCAGTTACTCCCCGGACGGAAAGCGAATGGCTTTTGTTTCCAACCGGGGCGGCAGTCCCCAAATTTACATCATGGAATTGGACACAGGGCAGACCTCACGAGTCACCTTTGACGGCAAATACAATTCGGCCCCGGCCTTTTCGCCCAGGGGAGACCGGATTGCCTACTGCGGCATGGTGGACGGAACCTTTGACGTCTTTACGGTGGCGACGGACGGCACGGACGTGCAGCGCCTGACCGATCATCCGGGGGATGACGAGGAGCCTTCCTGGTCCCCGGACGGCACCCTGATAGCGTTCAGCACCACCCGGGAGGGGAAGGCCAAAATTTACGTGATGACGTCCCACGGGACGGACCAAAGAAAGCTGCTTGAGCTGGAAGGGGCGCAGACCCAACCGGCGTGGTCGCCTTGGTTAGGGGATTATTAAATCTTACTCTGAAAAAAAGACCATGGGTTGCAATCTATTCACGATTGTGAAAGGTTGACCTTTGGATTAAAGCAGCCTTATAATATAAGGATGTTCCATGAAAACGAGCGAGCGGGAGGCAAATGATGAATAGGGCTTCCAGCGCGCAGACAAATTTGAAGCATATTACCCATTCTGTCCATCTGTTAAAAAGGAGGAACACCATGCAAAGGCGGTATTGGAAGGGATTGATGATTGCAGCGGCCATCCTGGCCCTGGTTTGCACCGGCGCACTGACGGGTTGCCAGAAAAAAGTTCCATCGGAGGCCGGCGTAAAGTCAACCGGCACCAGCGTTAGCCAAGGGACAGTTCAGTCCACCACCCCGAGCACCACCGCTTCCAGCTCAAGTGTGAGCGAAGAACCCATGGGCGGCGACACCGGCCCCGAGGCCGTGAAACCCGGTGTAAACGTCGATGAGATGAGAGTTCGCTTCAACACGGAAAACGTCCACTTTGCCTTTGACAGCTCGGATCTCTCCCCCGAAGCCATGGCTATCCTCAAGGATAAAGCTTTCTTTCTGCGCCTGAACCCCTCCAAGGGCGTTCTCATCAAAGGCCATTGCGACGAACGCGGCTCCCTGGAATACAACCTGGCCCTGGGCGACAGACGCGCCAACAGCGCCAAGAACTTCCTGACCGACCTTGGCATTGACGCCCGCCGCATCAACACCATCAGCTACGGCGAAGAAATGCCTCTGGATCCGGCCAGCAACGAAGCCGCCTGGGCCGTCAACCGCCGTTGCGAATTCGCTCTGGAATAAGCATTCATTACTGAATAAAAAAATAGCGGCCTTTCCCCGTCTTTCAAGGACGGGGAAGGGTCTTTGTTTTTAACGCCTGTTTTCGTCTATCTTTTGGAGGGACCGCATGACCGGGATCAATCAAATGCCTGTGCTGAGAGGCTGTTTGAAATCTTTTCCCAAACCTGTTCTTTTCGCTCTTCTGGCCGCCTTGCTGATGACCGGCTGCGCCACCCAGGACGACCTCCTGGTGGTGTACAATCGGGTCATGACCCTGGAAGGCCAGCAAAAGGAAGCGACCGCAGACAGGGAGCAAATGCGGAGCCGCCTGGATGAGTCCGTCTCCAACATGGAAATGGACGTAACCAAGCTGAGAGAAGACCTGGCGGAAATGCGGGTCAACACCAACAGCCTGCGTAACGAAGTTCGCGCTATCAACGGCCTGATGGAAGAGCAGGGATACCAGTTGCGGTCCCGAGTCGGATCTGCCCAGACCACGGGCGGTCAGGCCCAGGAGCATGCGGCCATTCTGGAGGCTCGCGTGGAGTCCCTGGAAAAAACCCTGCTTAAGATGGAATCCTACCTTGGCATGGAAGGAAAAACCGGCGAGGTTCCAACGCCCGCCCAAACCGAAGCCCAAGCCGCCCCAGTTCCCGCCACGGAGCTGGACGAGGACCAGGCCTACGCCCAGGCCAAGAAGGATTTTGACGAAATGCGCCTGGAAAAGGCCCGGGAGGAGTTTAAAAACTTCCTGGCCAGGTTCCCCAATTCCTCCAAGGCGGACAACGCCCTGTTCTGGATGGGGGAGACCTTTTTCAAGGAAAAATGGTACGAAAAGGCCATTTTACAGTATCAGGACGTCATCGAAAAGCACCCCAAAGCCAACAAGGTTCCTGCAGCCTACTTTAAGCAGGGGCTTGCTTTCTCCATGCTGGGCGATAACTCCAACGCCAGGCTGATCTGGACCGAATTGATCAAGAAGTTCCCCAACTCCGCGGAGGCGGGCTGGGCTCAGAAAAAACTGGATGCGCTTTAAAAACGCCCGGGAAAGCAGGATGCATCCCATGCTCTTGCCTTGTAACCATAGCCCTAAAAGGCGCCCGTCGTGAAGGTCCTGGGCATAGATCCGGGACTGGCGGCCACGGGCTTGGCCCTGGTTAACGGAACGTCCACCCAGGTTTTCGGCTATTCGTTCGGAACCATCACCACTCCGCCGGAGTCGCCCCTGACTGACCGGCTTATCCACATTTACGACCGCATACGCGAAGTCGCCGAGGCCGAACGCCCTGACCTCATGGTGGTTGAGGATATTTTTTCCCTTGGCAAATACCCCAAATCCGGCATAACCTTGGGCAAAGTCACAGGAGCCATTCTGGTTGCAGGCCGCCACGGACGAATTCCGGTCCGGGAAGTGGCCGTGCGCGAGGTGAAAAAAATCCTGACCGGAAACGGAGCGGCGGACAAAAACCAGCTTGAACGGGCCGTACGCCAGCGTTTAGGCAGGGAGGAGGCCATCAGGCCTTCCCATGCTTCGGACGCCATGGCCCTGGCGTTGATCGGCCTATACCGCGGAGACCATTATCTGAGGAACGGACTTGATCGGATATCTTGAAGGAAAAATTCTGCACAGGCAGGGGGAACGGATTATGATCCTGGCCGGCGGCGTGGGCTACGAGGTGCTTTTGCCCTCGGTGGTCAGCGCCTCCATGACCAAAGGCCCCGGGGATGAAACCGGGCTGTATATCTACTTCCACCAGACGGAAAAGCAGCCCAAGCCCGTGCTCATCGGCTTCAACTCCCTGGAGGAGCGGGAGTTTTTCGAACGATTCATTTCCGTGGAGGCCATCGGCCCCATCAAGGCGGTTTCGGCCTTGTGCATCCCCATCGGAGAGATCGCCGCAGCCATCGAAAACAAGGACTCGGGGGCTTTGCGCAAGCTCAAAGGCATTGGCGCCAGGACGGCGGATAAAATCATCGCCACCCTTCGGGGCAAAATGGCCGTCTTCGCCGGAGAGCACGCCGGAGGGCCAGTTGGACCTGCGCCCGTGGAGGAGAATTTCCACTTGCTGGTGCTGGACGTTCTGGTCAATCAGTTGGGACATAAGGCGGCCGAGGCCAAGGAATTAATCAATCAGGCCATTAAACGCAACCCCGCCATCTCCTCGCCCGAGGAGTTGTTCGACGAGGTGTACCGGGGGGAAACAGGGTAAATGGACGGAGAAAACAAAAAAAGCTGGTTTTCGGAATCCTCCGGCGTCATGTGCGCCGTGGAAAGTCCGGCGGACCAAACGCCGGAGTTGATCTCCCTGCGGCCCGAGCGGCTGGATGAGTACATCGGTCAAAAAGACGCGGTGGAAACCCTGCAGATCGCCATTGAAGCGGCCCTGGCTCGCAACGAAGCCCTGGACCACACCCTGTTCCACGGCCCTCCAGGCCTGGGCAAAACCACCCTGGCCCATATCATCGCCAACGAGCTGGGCTCCCGGCTTACCGTCACCTCGGGCCCTGCCCTGGAAAAGGGAGGGGACCTGCTGGGCCTCCTGACCCATCTGGAGGAAAAGGACGTCCTGTTCGTGGACGAAATCCACCGCCTCCCCAAGACTGTGGAGGAATTGCTCTACCCGGCCATGGAAGACTTTGCCGTGGATTTCATCTTTGACAAAGGCATGCACGCCCGCAGCCATCGCTACAGGCTGAAAAACTTCGTGCTGGTGGGCGCCACCACCCGGGTAGGGCTCTTGTCCGCGCCCCTGCGGGACCGGTTCGGCATATTCCGCAACCTGGATTTTTACGAGGAGCCCGACCTGATCAAGATCGCCCGCCGTTCCGCACTGCTCCTGAACGTGGAAATGGACAACGAGGGCGCCTTGGAGCTTGCCCGAAGATCCCGGGGAACGCCCCGCATCGTCAACAGGCTCTTAAAAAGGGTGCGGGATTACGCCCAGGTGCGCAGCCACGGACGCATCGACAAAAAAACCGTGTCCGAATCCCTGGCCCTGGAAGGGGTGGACGAGATCGGCCTGACCAACCAGGACCGCCGGTATCTGGAAACCATCATCAATTTTTACGGCGGAGGCCCGGTGGGCATCGAGGCCATCGCCGCCACCATCCAGGAGGAGTCCGACACCCTGGTGGACGTGGTGGAGCCCTTTTTGCTGAAAATCGGCTTTCTCATGCGCACGTCGTCTGGCCGTAAAGCCTCGGAAGCGGCGTACAAACATTTGGGCATCGCCTATAAAGGACAGGTGGGGTTGTTATAGGTTCAGTATGGGTAGCCCTGGCAAAGCAGTATCTTGCCAGGGTCGCAAAGCGACATTTTTTGCAAGCCGGATAGCGTGTAAAAGCCATAGTTATTCTGCGGACGAACGGTGCTGTTTGAAGTTTTATGTCGGTTTGAAATAAGGCCATCTTCCGCCCAAAAAGATTGGTTTTCGGGCGCCGCATAGGCCGCACCTTTTGTCCTGCGGACCCAGGCAAAAAAAGCCTTGCCTGGGCCACCCTGTCACAGCCGCCTTCGCTTTTCGAGGGTGGCCTTGGCAGCGTAGTCGGCTGCCAAGGTCGCGAAGCGACAAAAGGCGCGACCTGAAACGAATGACAGGATTGAGGATGGCTGGCGGGCGAACGGCGATGATTAAAGTCGTTTTTTTGCGGCGCCCACATTTTTCCCGGCTTCACTTATTGGCCTGACGGCCCCCGGCATTGCATGCCAAGGCTTCCAAATAATGTTGTGCTGAAATATGTGCATGACGTATAAGGGCTGCATGGGCTTGTTTAAAAATATCTTGTGAGGACGCAATGGGAATAATCACCTTGTTGACGGATTTTGGATTGACCGACGAGTACGTGGGGGTCATGAAGGGCGTTATTCTGGGGATTAACCCCAAGGCTAAAATCGTGGACCTCACCCATCACATTCCGGCCCAAAGCATTCGAGCGGCGTCTTTTTTGCTGAAAACCAGCTACGCCTATTTTGCGCCGGGAACCATCCACGTGGCCGTGGTGGACCCGGGCGTGGGCTCAGATCGCCAAATACTGGCGGTTAAGGCCGACGGCCATTATTTTCTGGCGCCGGATAACGGACTTTTGCGTCCTATCCTGGATGAAGCAGCCGAAGTGGAAGCCGTCATCGTGTCCAATCCCAAAATCTGCCTGCAACGAATCAGCCGGACATTCCACGGCCGGGACATATTCGCCCCGGCGGCGGCCCATCTTTCCCTGGGAACGCCCTTGGAAGACATGGGATCTTCCATAAGCCTGGAAGCCATGCAACAAGAGGAGGCGGCCCGGGAAGAGCAAATGCCCGAGCAGCTTCTGGGGCAGATTGTGTGGGTGGACCATTTCGGAAACCTGGTGACCACCATCAGCAAGGATGGGTTGGATATGTTCGCCCAGGGCCGGCCGTGGGAGGATATGGTCGTCCAGGTGCAAGGCGGAGACGGCCTGAAAATCCTGGACACCTACTCCGAGGTGGGCAGAGGCGAACTGCTGGCCTTGATCGGCAGCCGGGGCTTTCTGGAAATCTCGGTGAACATGGGCAACGCTCAGGAGGCCCTTTACGCCGGACCAGGCGCCCGGGTTACGGTCAGCTTTTCCAAGTAAACTCGCAATACACCTGAAAATGGTCCGAGGGATAGACTCCGCCGAACCGGCCCCGAATGATTTTCCGTGAGGCCTTCACCGATTCAATGCCGCCGCGGTAAAGAATCCAGTCAATGCGCCTGCCGTCGTCCTTTCCCGTAAACCCGTGATGCGTGCCGCCGAACCGCTTGTCAAAGGGGTCCTTGAATCCGCCCTGCTCGAACTCCTTGCGGCAGGAGCTGTCAGGCTTTGCGTTGAAATCCCCCATGACCAGGGTGGGAAGGCCGGGGGCGAAATCCTCCAAAATATTCAGCAACAGCCTTGCGCTGCGGGCCTGGACTTCGGGCTTGAAATCATAATGGGTGTCCACGCAGGCCAGGGTTTTTCCGCCCTTTTCCAGTTGAACCAAAGTCCCTTGCCGGGGCCATTTGGAATCCTCCCACTTGCTTTCTTCGTCCGGCGTGTCGGAGTAAAAAATGTGGCGATGCTTTTTTAAACTCCATGGCTTTTTGAAAAACAGGATATTGCTTTGCCAGAAATCCGGGGCGTTTATACGAAACCCCGCATGATCATAATCCTCCATGCGTTGAATGAGATGCTCCGCCTGGAAGTCATTGGCCTCCTGAACGGCCAGGATGTCGGGTTTGTAGGTTCTGAAAAGCTCCATAAAGGCGTCCTTGCGGAACTCCCAGCCGTGTTCGCCGTCCTTGGCCCTGCCGAATCGCAAATTGGCGGTCATCGCCGAAAAAGAATCCATTATTCAACCTTGTCCGCTTTAAATTGATCGATGTATTTTTCCATGTTTATGGTGAGGCCTTCAAAGGTTTCGAACACAAAATCCCGGGACTCTATCCCCTCCCCCTTCCGCAAAATTTCGAATATTTGCATATAGTTCAAAACAATGCGGTCATTCCAGTCCTGACCAAGCCGGGCCGCCAAATCCTTGATGGGGCCCCGGCGCCCTTCCAGTTCCAAAAAGGCGCCGCAGGGCATGTCGTCCAAAAGCAGCTTGGTTTGCCCAAGGGTGAATGTTTCGCGCCATTTTTCGTACTTCCGCACCGGTTGGAACCCCAAGGAGCAAAGAATCTGCTCCATTCGATCAAAGTCGTTTACTTCCACTTCCAATTCCTTTACGATTTTGAAAGCGGGATCGGAGCCCGGGACCGGCTCTTTGTAAGTCAGGGTGATTTTTTTATCCTGGCGGAGCCTCAGGACGGAAAGTCTGTGAAAAAGTTCGTCCCCCCGATCATATAAAGTGTTCTTTTCAAAGAACCTGCCCTCGGATAAAGCTCCCGCCTCCAGGATAAGATTCCTGGTTTTTTGGGGATTCGGACAGTAAAACTTCACTTCAATTTCTAGGTCATCCATGCATAACTCCCTAAAAGCACGCAATATTGACGCACGACATATTTTATGTCAGCTATGGAAAAGCCCCTTCATCCATAGGGGAGAGAGGGCTTGTTGTCAAATGATGATTACAATTCTGTTGACACCCTCCATCATTTGATGGATAAACTAGTAAAGTTAATAATAGGTCTGTCCTGAACTCCGGGATGGGGGAATGCAGCCCGCATTTTGCGGGAGTCCGGGCTGTGAGAATTTCAAATGCATGAGGAGGTAAAATGGACTGGGTCAAGGGGACGTTTGGAACGTCCATAGGAAAAAAACAACTCATGGCGGTGACCGGATTGGGCTTTATCGGCTTTTTGACCGGCCACCTATTAGGTAATCTGACGATTTACCTAGGGCCGGACGCTTTCGACTCCTATGCGGAGCATTTGCATGCGTTGGGTCCGCTGGTGAACGCCGCTGAAATCGGCCTGCTTTTGTTCGCGATTATTCACGTGGGCACGGGTCTGCTTTTGTTTTTGCAGAACTACAAGGCGCGGCCGGTAAAATACGTGGGCAAAAAATGGGCGGGAGGCCGGACCATTTTTTCCGCGACCATGCCGTACACGGGCATCCTTATCCTATTGTTTTTGATCATTCATTTAAAAACCTTCCATTTTGTGGATCATGACAGTCAGACCATATCGCAGATCGTTTCCCATGCTTTTTCCAGCGTGGGCTACGTGCTGTTTTATATGTTTTCCATGATCGTGGTGGCTTTTCACGTCAAGCACGGGTTCTGGAGCGCCTTCCAGACCTTGGGCTTGAATCATCTGAAATACATGCCCACGATTTTCGTGCTGTCCGCCCTTGCAGCTTTGGCGGCCGGCTTCGGCTTTGGATTTTTACCGGTAGTGTCCAGGCTGGTATTATAAAGGAGGGTGATAATGCAATTAGATTCCAAGGCTCCGGGCGGTCCGATAGAGACCAAGTGGGATCGCCACCGCCAGGACATGAAACTGGTTAATCCCGCTAATAAAAGAAAATTCAATATTATCGTGGTCGGGTCCGGCTTGGCCGGCGGCTCGGCCGCCGCGTCCCTGGCGGAGCTTGGCTACAACGTCCAGTGCTTCTGCATCCAGGACAGCCCCCGCCGCGCCCACAGCATTGCGGCCCAGGGCGGCATCAATGCGGCCAAGAACTATCCCAACGACGGCGACAGCGTGTTTCGGCTGTTTTACGACACGGTCAAGGGCGGCGATTTTCGCGCCCGCGAGTCCAACGTGTATCGTCTGGCCATGTGCAGCAACAGCATCATCGACCAATGCGCGGCCCAGGGCGTGCCTTTCGCCAGGGAATACGGCGGCGGCTTGGCCAACCGCTCCTTCGGCGGCGCCCAGGTTTCCCGTACCTTCTACGCCAGGGGACAGACGGGCCAGCAGCTTTTGTTGGGCGCCTACAGCGCCTTGATGCGTCAGGTCGCTGCGAAAAAAGTCACCATGATGCCCCGCCGCGAAATGCTGGACCTGGTTGTTGTCAACGGCAAGGCCCGGGGAATCATCGTCCGCAACCTGATCACGGGCGAGCTGGAACGCCACGCGGCTCACGCGGTGGTGCTTTGCACCGGCGGCTACGGCAATACGTATTTTCTTTCCACCAACGCCATGGCCTGCAACGTCACGGCGGCCTGGAGATGCCACAAGCGGGGCGCTTTGTTCGCCAACCCCTGCTTCACCCAGATTCACCCCACGTGCATCCCGGTGCACGGGACGTATCAGTCCAAGCTGACCCTCATGAGCGAGAGCCTTCGCAACGACGGCCGGGTGTGGGTGCCCAAGAAACCCGGGGACAGCCGCAAGCCGGATCAAATCCCTGAAAGCGAGCGGGATTATTACCTGGAACGCAAATACCCCAGTTTCGGCAACCTGGTGCCCAGGGACGTGGCCTCGCGCAACGCCAAGGCCATGTGCGACGAAGGCAAGGGTGTGGGCCTGACCAAGCTGGCGGTTTATCTGGATTTCGCCGACGCCATCAAGCGGGACGGCGAGGACGTGATTCGGAAAAAATACGGCAATCTGTTCGCCATGTACGAAAAAATCACGGCCGACGATCCTTACAAGACTCCCATGATGATCTACCCGGCCATCCATTACACCATGGGCGGCCTGTGGGTGGACTACAACCTCATGAGCAACCTGGAAGGCCTGTTCGTCCTGGGCGAAGCCAACTTTTCCGACCACGGCGCCAACCGCCTGGGCGCCAGCGCCCTCATGCAGGGCCTAGCCGACGGCTATTTCGTCATTCCGTACACCATGGGCGGCTATCTGGGCGGAACTCCCCTGGACGACGTGGACGAAAACAATCCGGCCTTCGCTGCTGCGGAGAACGATTGCAAGGAACGCGTCAACACGCTCCTGAACATCAAGGGCAAACGCACCGTGGACGACATCCACCGTGAACTGGGCCTGTGCATGTGGGACCATTGCGGCATGGCCCGGAACGACGCCGGACTCAAGGAAGCCCTGGACATCATCCCCAAGCTGAGAGACGAATTCTGGCAGAACGTCACGGTTCCCGGCGATTCAGGCGACTTCAACCAGTCCCTGGAAAAAGCCGGCCGCGTGGCTGACTTCCTGGAATTCGCCGAACTCCTGGCGAAAGACGCCCTGGACCGGAGAGAGTCCTGCGGCGGCCATTTTAACGAAGCGTTCCAAACCGAGGAGAACGAAGCCCAGCGCGACGATGAAAACTGCTGCTATGCGGCCGCCTGGGAGTTTACAGGCGTAGGCAAGGAGCCGGTTCTTCACAAGGAGCCTTTGACCTTTGAGAACGTCCATCTGACGCAAAGGAGCTACAAGTGACAAAGAAAATCAATCTCACACTCAAAGTTTGGCGCCAGAAAGGCCCCAACGATAAAGGCGTCATGGAAACGTATTCCGCCCAGCAGATTTCCACGGACATGTCCTTCCTGGAAATGCTGGATATCGTCAACGAAGACCTGACTCTTTCGGGCAAGGAGCCCATTGCATTCGATCACGACTGCCGGGAAGGCATCTGCGGCATGTGCGGCGCCATGGTCAACGGCCGCGCCCACGGCCCGGAAAAAGGCACCACCCTGTGCCAACTCCACATGCGCCACTTCAACGACGGCGACACCATTATGATCGAGCCCTGGCGCGCCATGGCTTTCAAGGTGGTCAAGGACCTGGTTGTGGACCGGAGCGCCTTTGACAAAATCATTGCTTCCGGCGGGTATGTGTCCGTTAACACCGGCGGCGCCCCCGACGCCAACAACATCCCCGTACCCGCAGATGACGCGGAACTGGCCATGGACGCAGCCCAATGCATCGGCTGCGGCGCCTGCGTGGCGTCCTGCCCCAATGCCTCTGC
This sequence comes from Desulfatibacillum aliphaticivorans DSM 15576, assembly GCF_000429905.1. Lineage (NCBI taxonomy): Bacteria > Pseudomonadati > Thermodesulfobacteriota > Desulfobacteria > Desulfobacterales > Desulfatibacillaceae > Desulfatibacillum > Desulfatibacillum aliphaticivorans. The sequence continues at coordinate 172,336 of NZ_AUCT01000008.1, forward strand.
CATGCTGTTTACTTCCGCCAAAATCTCCCACCTGGCTTTGCTTCCCCAGGGCAAGGTGGAGGCGGATAAACGGGTGCTTGCCATGCTCAGATGCATGGACGAGCAAGGATTCGGCAATTGCTCCAATGAAAGGGAGTGCGAGGCTGAATGCCCCAAGGAAATCAACATCACCAACATCGCCCGCATGAACCGCGGCTTCTTAAAGGCCGCCCTGGGCTCCCGCTACAAATAGGATATACGAACCAGGGGGCTTCTAAAATGAAAGCCCCCTGGTTCGCCTTTCGGTTTTCAATGTAACCAGCCTTTTGACAGATCCGAGCCGGGTGGCCCAATTGTTGGGTGAACCTGCAGGCGCAATTGGGCCTTGGAAGCACGAGAACCCATTGCAATAATTTGAATTTCTTAAAATAGTTGCAGCAGAACCATCCAACAAATTGAAGCAATATGGCGGGGCTCAATAAAAATGGGGCTGCTGATAGCGGCCCCATTGTGGAAAATCGTTTTAATGCATCTTGCTCGAATGACCTGCGCGATGCGCCCTATCCCGTCACCCCCGGAGCTTTGCCGGCCACGGTGCGGGCGATGTCGAAATAAAACACCATGATCATCAAAAAGATCAAGGCGGCCAGGCCCACTTGCATGGCGAGCTCGCGCACGCGCAGGCTCAGGGGTTTGCGCATGATCCCTTCAATGGCGAAAAACAGGATGTGCCCGCCGTCCAGGATAGGCACGGGAAACAGGTTGATGATTCCCAGGTTGACGGACAAGAGCGCCATGATGAACAAAAAGGAAGTCAGCCCCGCTTCGGCGGCGACCCCGCTCACCTGGGTGATAAGGATGACCCCGCCCAGGTTGTCCAGGGGAATGCTTCTATCCACAAACTTGAACAAAGCCTGAAAAGTGAATTTAACGAAAAACCAGGTTTGCTCCACGGCATATACGGCGGAGTTGATGGGCTCGTACGGGACGAAGTCCACCCGGTTGGAGATGCCCACCTTGTAGGCCTTTACATCCTCTCCAAAGGCGTTTTTGCCTTCGGTTTCCTTTGGGATAACCGTAAACGACAATTCCTCGCCGTTCCTGCCCACCACAATATTCACAGGTTCTCCGGAGTTTTTGTTGATCTCGGCGGAAACCTGCCTGAAATTTTCTATGGCGATTCCATTGACTGACAGAACCTCGTCCCCTTCGAGCATCCCCGCTTGCGCCGCCGGAGAGTCTTCCACCACCCTGTCCAGAATGTTGGTGGTGTGGTCCACGCCGGAAAAGAATCCAATTGTGAAAAAAATCACAACCGCCAGAAGAAAGTTGAAAACCGGCCCCGCCGCGACAATGGTGATGCGTTTCCATACGGGCTTATGGGAAAAGGATATGGACGTGTCTTCGGGCTCTTCGTCGGAGTCAGGATCTTCGCCCACCATCTTGACGTAACCGCCCAGAGGGACGGCCGACACCCGATAATCGGTCATGCCGGATTTTTTCCCGAACAGCCTGGGGCCGAATCCCAGGGAAAAAGTTTCCACCCCTACTCCCAGGAGTCTTGCGGCCAGAAAATGGCCCAATTCATGAAAAAAGATCAAAGCCCCCAACAGGGGAATCACCGTCGCGTAATACCACATACTTTAAGACCTCGCAGCCTGCTTTATATAATCCCTGGCCCAGGCGTCGGCTTCCAGGATCTGCTCCAGATCGGGCCGGGCGCTCGGGGTGTGGACGTTCAGGCATTTTTCGATCAATTGCGGGATTTGGGGGAACCGGATTTGATGATCCAGAAAAGCCTGCACCGCAATTTCGTTGGCGGCGTTCAATACCGCCGGATAGGTTTGTTCGTCCCTGCACGCCTGCTGAGCCAGGGCCAGGCAGGGAAATTTTTCCAGGTCGGGCTCAAAAAACTCCAAAGAGCCTAATGCAAAGAAATCCGGGATGGGCTGCCCCAAGGGAAGCCGGTCCGGATAGGACATGGCGTAGGCTATGGCGCCGGCCATATCCGGTACGCCTAATTGGGCGATAACCGAGCCATCTTTGTAGGCCACCATGGAGTGGACAATGCTCTGGGGATGAACCACCACCTGGATGTCCTGTTGGCGCACGTCAAACAGCCATTTGGCCTCGATGACCTCCAGGCCTTTGTTCATGAGCGTGGACGAATCGATGGTGATTTTTGCGCCCATGTCCCAGGTTGGATGGGACAAGGCGTCTTCGGGCGTTAGGCTTTCGAATTTCTCCCGGGAAACCGTGCGAAAAGGGCCGCCGGAGGCCGTCAGCAAAATTTTATCCAGATCCTTACGATCGTTGCCTTGCAGGCACTGGAATATGGCGCTGTGCTCGGAGTCTATGGGCATGAGCTTGACGCCGTTTTCCCTGGCTTCCCGCATGACCAGGGCGCCGGCCATGACCAGGGTTTCCTTGTTGGCCAGGGCCACTTGCTTCCTGGCCCGGATGGCGGCCAACGTGGGCAAAAGCCCGGCTGCGCCCACCATGGAGGATACGACCATATCCACGGAATCCAGGGTTGCGGCCTTTTGATACCCTTCCTCCCCATACATAATGTAGGGATGCGGGGTTGAGGCGCCCTGCAAGGCGGTGTTCAGCTTGCCGGCCAGGTCCTTATCCCGGACCACAACCAACTCAGGCAGAAACTCCACAACCTGCTCGGCCAGGGCGTCTATGCTGGTATGGGCGGCCAGGGCGCGGATTTTAAATTGATCGGGAAACTTGCGAACCACGCCCAGGGTGCTTTTTCCGATGGAGCCGGTCGAGCCCAGGATGGTCAGGTTTTTTACGCGAATTTTATCTGATAAGGACAATGGGTTCCTCAAAAAGTAACCAGGAATAGGTAGACTACCGGTCCTGTAAACAAGAGGCCGTCGATCCGATCAAGCATCCCCCCATGTCCAGGAAATATAGTCCCGGAATCCTTTACGTCAAGGGAGCGTTTGAGCATGGACTCGAAAAGATCGCCTAATTGGGTGGCAATAGCGGCGGAAGCGGCCAGGACCGGAACCACGAGCCAGGGGATGGTTGGGAGCAGGGTCAGCTTGAAAACCGTCACCACGATGAGGTCTGCAAAAATACTGCCGATGGAGCCTTCCACGGTTTTGTTGGGGCTCAGGTTGGGGATGAGCTTGTGCTTTCCGAAGGTTTTGCCTGCGTAGTAGGCGCCGGTGTCTGATATGAAAGCAAGAAACAGGATGAAAAAGAGCCAGGTCACGCCGTTTTCGCTGCAACGGGCCAGGACCACGGAGGACAGCAGGCAGGGAATGTACAGGATGGAAAGGGCTTCCTTGGCAAGAAGGTCGTAGCCCGCCTTGCCCTGGTTGAATCGGATCATAGCCCGGCTGGCGTAGACGAAAAACATGAGCCACATGACCAGAAACAGGAGCTTAAAGGAGCCGATAGCCGCAGCCCAGAATATGAGGCTGGACCCGATGACGGCGAAACAATAGCCCAGGTCCATGGGCGCATTGGTTTTGCAGAAATTCTTGAAATACTCGTACAGGGCGAAGGCGCTGATAAAGCCGCCGAAAATGGCAAAGGCCCACGCAGGGGCCAGTAAGAAAAAAGCGACCAGGATCGGGACGATTACTGCAACCGTCATCCAACGTTTGGCGTGGGAAGAGTATGCCATGGTTAAAAATCCATTTCTTTTGATTCGCCGGGTTATTCCAGTTGGTCCCCGGTCTTGCCGAATCGCCTTTCCCTGTCTCCAAAATCCTTGAGAATCTGAATATAATCCTCTTTTGAAAAATCCGGCCACAGTTTGGGTGTGAAAGCCATTTCAGCGTAAGCAAGCTGCCATAATAGGAAATTGCTGATGCGCACTTCCCCCGAGGTGCGAATCATGAGGTCCGGGTCGGGCATGGTTGCGGTGTACAGGTGCTGGCTGATCACGGATTCGTCGATCAGTTCCGGGTCCAGGGTATGGTCCGCAACCCTTTTGGCCATTTTCCGGAAAGCCCGGACCAGTTCCTCTCGGCCGCCGTAGGACAGGGCCAGGGTCAGGGTCATTTTCCGGCCCTGGGCCGTAGCCTCCATGGTGTGGTTCATGGCGGCCTTGACGTCGTCGGGAAGCCGTTCGGTCTGGCCGATGACATTCAGGCGAATGCCGTTTTCCAGCATTTCCTTTTTTTCGTTGACCAGAAAGCGCTTCAGCAGGGTCATGAGGGCCATGACTTCGGCCTTGGGCCGCTGCCAGTTTTCCGTGGAAAACGCGTACAGGGTCAGGAAGGGGACGCCCAACTCGCGGGTGGTGCGCACCACCATGCGGACGGTTTCGGCCCCCTGCTCATGGCCTTTTACGCGATTCATCAGCTTTTTTTTGGCCCACCGTCCGTTGCCGTCCATGATAATGGCCACATGACGGGGAAGACGCTCAAAGTCGGGAAGCGCCGAATCCGAATTTTCCACTTTAGAACTCAAGGATTTCCTTTTCCTTTTGGGCGCAGATGTCGTCCACTTTTTTGACGAAGTCGTCGGTGATCTTCTGGACTTCGTCCTGGCCTTTAAAAGCCAGGTCTTCTGCAATGTCGCCGTCTTTTTTCATGGACTTGATGGTTTCGTTGGCATCCCTCCGGGCGTTGCGCACGGAAACCTTGCCTTCTTCCGCCATCTTGTTGACCAGCTTGACCATTTCCTTGCGCCTGTCTTCCGTCAAGGGCGGAATGGCGATGCGGATGATCTTGCCGTCGTTGGACGGATTGAGGCCCAGGTCGGATTTTAAAATGGCTTTTTCAATATCCTTGATGACGGAAGCGTCCCAGGGCTGGATGGTGATCAGCCTGCTTTCCGGGATAGCCACGGTAGCCGCCTGGTTGATGGGCGTAGGAGTCCCGTAATAGTCCAGTTTAACCCCGTCGAGCATTGACAGGGATGCCCGGCCTGTGCGCACGCGCAGCAACCCTTTTTCCAGAGCTGCAATGGCCTTATCCATTTTTTCACGAGCTTCTTCATAGACCAGTTCAAGCATTTGTCAGTCTCCTATGTATGTGCCGATGGTTTCGCCGCAAACCGCTTTGCAGATATTGCCAGGGGTCAGCATATTGATGATGCCGATGGGCAGTTTGTTGTCCATAGCCAGGGAGGTGGCGGTGGTGTCCATGGCCCGAAGCTCCCTTTCCAGAACCTGCTTGTGCGTGATGCTGGTAATGGGCTGGGCGTCGGAGTTGCACTCCGGATCCTTGTCAAAAAGGCAGTCCACCTTGGTGGCCTTGAACAGAATTTCCGCGTGAATTTCCTGGGCGCGCAAGACGGCGGCCGTATCGGTGGTAAAATAAGGATTGCCTGTGCCTGCGGCGAAAATGACGACCCGTTTCTTTTCCAGGTGCCGCAAGGCTCGGCGCAGGATATAGGGCTCTGCGATTTCGTGCATGGCGATGGCGCTTTGGACCCGCGTGGGCATGCCCTGCTTTTCCAAAGCGTCGCACAAGGCGATGCTGTTGATGACGGTGGCCAACATGCCCATATGGTCCGCGGAGGTGCGGTCCATGCCGTAACTGCTGCCCTTAATGCCCCGGAAGATATTTCCGCCTCCAATGACCAACGCCACCTCTACGTTCAGGTCAAAAATGGAGCGAATTTCCGAAGCTACGTAGCCGATTACTTCCGGGGAAATCCCAAATTCCTGATCCCCCATCAGGGCTTCGCCCGAGAGTTTGACCATAACCCTTTTGAATTTTGCAGTTGGCATATGATTTTCCGGGGTTTGTTTGTACGCCGTATTAGGCGCAGCGTGCGAATAAAGGCCTTCCCGCACAAAGTGCGGGAAGGCTATATGATCGAACAGGCCCGAACGGCTGACCGCCGAGCCCGGTCTTGACTCTCAGGCGCCGGTTTTATTCTTCGCCCAGCACAAAGCGGGAGAAGCGGCGGATGGAGATGTTTTCACCCGTCTTGCCGATGGTTTCGGTCAGGAGATCGCCCACGGTGATGTCGGGATTCTTCACGAAAGGCTGATTGACCAGGCAGTTGTCCTTGAGGAACTTGGCGATTTTGCCGTCCACGATCTTGCCTGCGATGTTTTCGGGCTTGCCCATTTCCAGAACCTGGCCCATATAGATTTCGCGCTCTTTTTCCACAACCGCGGCCGGAACGTCGTCTTCGGTCACAGCCAGGGGGTTGGTGGCGCAGATGTGCATGGCCACGTTCCTGGCGAATTCCACAAAGTCATCGTTCTTGGCCACAAAATCGGTCTCGCAGTTCACTTCCAGGAGTACGCCGATTTTGTCCATATGGATGTAGGACATAACCACGCCGTTCTTGGTCTCGCGGCCGGCGCGCTTCTGAGCGGTTGCAATGCCTTTTTTACGCAGATAGTCGAGGGCCTTGTCCATGTCGCCTTCCGACTCGGCCAGGGCCTTTTTGCAGTCCATCATGCCCGCTCCCGTAGCAGCGCGCAGGTTTTTTACCATTTCTGCTGTAATGGTTGCCATGATACTCTCCTCTATAAAACTCTATCTAGTTCGCGGCCTCGCCGTCTTCTTCGGAGCCGGATTTTTTGATGACTTCAATAATGGGGCCTTCTTCGGCCGGAGCTTCTTCCGCGGCTTCCGCTGCAGGAGCGGGGGCCGCGGGTTCAGGCTTGGCGGCTTCTGCGGCGGCCTGTTCCTGGGCCTTGTCGTCAGCAGCCTTATCTTGCTCCGCGGCGCGCCTTTCGGCGGCAATCTGCTTGCCCTGAACCACGGCTTCGGCGATCCGGGAGGTCAGCAGGCGAATGGCCCGAATAGCGTCGTCATTGCCGGGGATGACGTAATCGATGTCATCCGGGTCGCAGTTGGTGTCAACTACGGCTACGGTGGGGATGTTCAGCCTTTTGGCTTCCCGCACGGCGATAGCTTCGTTTTTCGGGTCGATGATGAAGATCACGCTAGGCAGCTTGGTCATGGTGCGAATGCCGCCCAAGTTGGCGTCCAGCTTCACGCGCTCTTTTTCCAGCTTCAAACGTTCCTTTTTGGGGAACAGGTTGATGGTCTCGTTGAGCTTGATTTCGTTCAGATAATTAAGCCTGTCGATCCCTTTTTTGATGGTCTGGAAGTTGGTGAGCATGCCGCCCAGCCAACGATTGTGAACGTAGTAAGCCTCGGCGCGGTTGGCCTCTTCGTAGACGGCTTCCCGGGCCTGCTTTTTGGTTCCCACGAACAGCACGGAGCCGCCGTTGGCCACAACGTCGCTCACGAATTCGCAAGCAGTGCGGAACATGCGGACGGTCTTCTGCAAATCCACAATGTAGATGCCGTTCCTGGCGCCGAAGATGTACGGTTTCATTTTGGGGTTCCAGCGTTTGGTCTGGTGACCAAAGTGGACTCCGGCTTCCAGGAGTTCCTTCATCGAAATCTTTACCATGGTTTTCTCCTTTTGGTTGTCTTTCCTTCGCCTTCATCGCCCCCGATTCCCACCGCGGCCCACCCGCAGCACCAAGAATCAAGTCCGAAGACGTGCGAAATAAAATGATAAAAAACGCACGAAAAAAATTTTCCGTGCTATTCCAGGCTATTAAAGCCAGACTTCCGACGCAGGGAATTTTGTGCAAGACGCTCCCCAACGCCAAAAGCGATATTGTTTAACACACCAGGTCTGGGCCTGCAAGGTTTTTTTCCCGTTTTTGGGAGGGCTTTGGTTGTGCCAAAAGACGCCTTTTCGCCCAACCGCAGGCCTTGCAGCCTCAAAAAATGGCGGACTCCTCGCCGGCGATCAAGCGTTTGATATTGGCCTCGTGCTTGAACCAGACCAGAATCGTGACGGCCAGGGCCGCTCCGGTGTAGGGCAGGGAATGGGTTTGCCAATAGACCAACGGCGCCAGGGAGGCGGCGGAAATCAGGGATCCCAGGGAAACGCGCCTGAAAATCCCCACAACCGCGGCGAAAACCACAAGTACGCAGGCCAAAGCGACGGGGGACAACACCAGCACGCAGCCTGCTGCAGTGGCCACGCCTTTACCGCCCTTTTTAAACAAGGAGTACAAGGGGAACAAGTGCCCCAGAAACGCAGCCAGGGCAACCAGGGCGACGGCTGTCTGATTTAAGAAGCCATCCGTCCCCAAAACCAAGGCCGCGCCCAGCACGGGCAAGGCGCCCTTGGCCATGTCGCAGGCCAGAGTGGCGACGCCCAAAGCCGGCCCCGCCTGCCTCAAGACGTTGGTGGCGCCGATGTTTCCGCTGCCCGCCTTGGTGATGTCCATGCCGGCGCGCCAGTGTGCGAGCACCGCCCCAAACGGGATGGAGCCCAGCGCATAAGCCAATGCCAGAAAAAAGGGAAAGTACATGGGGTTACCTTGTTATGGTTGAGGCGTGAAAAAACAGCCCGGATCGGGCGCACGGGTTTCTTTGTAAACCTGACCCCTAAAATCTAAGCGGCGGCGGGCTTTTGTCAAGGTTGGCGGACAAAGGGCTTTCAGGGACATCTTCAGGAATCAGAGAGTTAGTTTCGAAGAAGCGGACGTCCCCGAGAATGTGAGATTTCCAGCAATCCTGATTATATTATAGCATTGTTAGGTCTCTTCCCTTCGTTCTTTGAAAGATTTCCAGCCGTGGTCACTCAACATTGATAAATGAATATCCAAAGAGTTGCTTTCGTCTAAAACATCAGATGCCAATATAACAAAAATAAAATCCTCAGAAGGATTGTAAGTTATATGCAAAATCTCCTTAGGATAGTGCCAAGCCCCATCTTCAAAAACCATATCCTTGGTCGGTAATAATGAAACGTCAAATTCCTTTCGGACAATCTCCAAAGCGGTATTCCAACGCTCATCATGGAGTTCAATCGGGACGTCTACTATTAGCTTCATGAGATATCTCCAAATGACGGATCGTCCTTCGGGGGGACGTCCTTAAGCTTTTAAGTAACTCTCTGGGTTATTTTTATGGACATCCCCGGGCTTTGGTTGGGATTGTCGGGTCGCTGCGCACGAGCTTGCCACATTTCAAGTCCGGGTATGGTAAGGAGGCGCCTTTGGGCATCCAATTCAATGTCGCCGCTTCGCGTGACCCGACCTACATAACAATTTGAAATCATGAATATTAAAGGCAAATTCGTAGGTCGGGTCACGCGGAGCAGCCCTGGATACATTAAAAGTCCGTAGGCGCTTTCCCTGCCCGGATCGCTATGGATTCCTGAAATCTTATGCGAAGCGACCCGACATGGAAATTCCAAACCACGGAACGCTGCCTTGCCAACGTTCTATGTTATTCTCGCAACCTCTACGGCGCGGGGACCGCGCAACTACGCGAGGAAACCTTGCAACTACTACGGCGAGGAGACCTTGCAACTACCACGTCGTAGGAAACGCGCCCCTCCATCCTGTCCATCCTTCGGCAGGGGGATGCACCCGGAGGGACGCCCCCTACTCTTTTGAAAGTTGAGTCATTTTTCCTTCTTGAGATTCTTGAAGTCGGGTTTCCGCTTTTCGATGAACGCCATGATGGCTTCCACGTTTTCCGGGCTGCCCGCCTGCTTGGTCATGGCTTCGTGCTCCTGCGCCAGGGTGGCCGCAATGTGGGCCTGCCGCCAGACCATGAGGCATTTTTTGGTTTCCCGCAGCCCGTTCACCGGCCATTGGGCCATTTCAGCAGCTTTTTCCTGGGCTTTGACCAGCAATTCCTCATCGGAAAACTTAGCCCGGGCGATGCCGAATTCCAGGGCTTTGTCCGCATTGATCCATTCGGCGGTGAGCATGAGCTCAGCGGCCCGCTGGGCGCCAATATTCTGCTGCAGCAGAAAGCTGCTGGCGAATTCCGGGGCCATGCCCAGGCTGACAAAAGGCAGGCGCATACGCAGGCTTTCGCCCACGTACAGGACGTCGCTAAAAAACAAGGTGGTGGCGCCTCCGCCCACGGCGATGCCTTTGGCCGCGCCGATGAGGGGTTTGTCAAAGGCGGCCATGGAGCGTTCCAGAACCCGGTACGGAGACTCGCCCTCGGGCCGGCCGGCGGCCAGCTCCCCCAGGTCCTGGCCGGAGGAGAAATCGTTTCCCGCCCCGGTCATCACCACCACGCCCACGTCGTCGTTTTCCCGGGCCTGGTCGAATGCGTCGGCCAGGGCCAGCCATTGCTCGGTGTTGAAGGCGTTCTTTTTGGCGGGGCGGTTGAGGGTCAGGGTTAAAACTCCGTCATTGAATTCCTGGAGGACTGTGTCGCTCATGATCTAACTCCTTAAATTAAACAGCCCCTTGCAGAGAGCTGTTTTGAAAAAACCTGCTTTGCAATAAACAAAGCGCATTGAGGGTGAATGTCCGGTCAAGTTCACCGGCCATTATATACCCCCAACGCGCTTTTGCCAAACCGGACTATAATCCAAGGCTACTCCGTTTGAATGTCGTAACGCACGGTAAACCGGGCCAGGGCGTCGTTGACCGCCTTCCAGGCCTGATCCTCGGTCACTCCGGCCAGAGGTTTCACCTTGATGAGGGCCTTGGTTCCATGGACCTTGTCCTCACTCACGGTCACGTCCACGGATTCGAACATGTTTTCGATTTTTTGGACTTCATCCAAATAAGCCAGGCGAACGGCTTCGTGGCGCAGGCTGGGCTTGAAAATCTTGCCCACCGGGGTGAGAGGAATTTCCTCCAGAATATAGACTTCCTTGGGGATGGCGGCCCGCTCTCCGATTTCCTTTTGCAGGTGGGCCTCGATTTCCTCTTTGGTCAACTCGGAGCCCTGCTGCAACTGGACGAAAGCCACGGGCACCTCGCCGGCATGGGCGTCGGGCCTGCCCACGGCCGCAGCCACCTGGACGCCCATAAGGCGATACAGGGGCTCTTCGATGGCGGCCGGGTCGATGTTGTGCCCGCCGCGGATGATCAGGTCCTTTTGCCGGCCGGTGAGCCAAAAATAGCCTTCCTCGTCCTGGCGTCCCAGGTCGCCGGTGTTGAACCAGCCTTCCTTCATCCAGATGTCCGTGTTTTTGGTTTGGTCCAGGTATCCGGTGAACACGTTGGGGCCCTTGATGCACACGGCGCCGATTTCATTGGGCGCGGCTTCCTTGGCGCCGGAGGACGTGGGGATCATGATTTTCATTTCCTGGTAAGGCAGACGGATGCCGATGGAACCCACCCGCTGTTCCCCCTGAGGCGGGTTGACGCAGGAGGCGGTCGTGCCTTCAGTCAAACCGTATCCTTCCAGGACTTTCATCTTGGTATGGGCCTCAAAGCGCTGGATCAGCTCCACGGATAAAGGCGCCGCGCCGCACAGGGCGAATTGGAGGGACGATATATCCGCATCTCCGGTGGGGATGTCCAAAAGAACGGACAGGACCGTGGGCACGCAGGAGAAGAACGCGGCTTTGTAGAATTCCACGATCTTGAAAAAATTCATGAGCACGCCGGGATCCCGGTATCCCTGGGGGGACAGCAGAACCACGTGGGCGCCTATGGAAAAAGGAGCTCCGCCCGTGACCATGACGCCGTTCACATGGAACAAGGGCAGGCCGCACAGCAGGGTGTCGGAGCTTTTCATGATGCCGCTCATAGTCATCATGGTTGCCATGGCCGCTTCGTTGGCATGGGTGTGGGGCGCCAGCTTGGGCGTGCCCGTGGTGCCTCCGGTATGGAAGAGCGAGGCGATGTCCTGGGGCTGAATTTCCCGGCCCGAGTCCAGGGAGTCTCCGTTGTAGTTTTCGATCACTTCATCAAAGCCCACGATGTTGTTGGCTTCATCGCCGGCGCCGAACACCCGCACGATCTTTTGGATGCAGGGCACTTTCTCCCGGACCATTTCCGCCTTTTCCCAAATGTCCGAGCCGGGAACTTCGCCCAGGGCCACCAGGACCTTGGTTCCGGCGGCCTCGCAGATATCGGCTATGGTGTGAGCCTCCAGCATGGGATTGATGGGGTTGACCACGCCCGCGGCCTCGCCGCCCCATAGGATGTAATGGGTGTGGGGCAGGTTGGGCAGCAGGTAGGTAATGACGTCCGTAGGGCCAATGCCCAGGTCGTGGAACATGTTGGCCGTCTGGTTGATTTTGCGCCAGAACTCCGCGTAGTTCACGGTCATGGGGCTGTTGTACGTCTCGCCTGAAAGCATGAAGCTCATGGCCGGAGCGTTGGGATCGACCTCCGCTCCCTGCTTGAGCATTTCGTAGGTGTTTTTCGCCGTAAGCCTTTGTTCAAAAGGAACTTTTTCCAGTTCCTCAACGTCTGCAACCGAAGCAATCCTGATTTCCTGCATACTTCCCCCTGAATACGTCTGTAGGTTTTTGTCAGTGAACTTGGTCTAACGAGCTGTAATGACGAAAGGAAAACTTTCCCGCGTCCACGCCCTCGCGGGAAAACAATTGAAATGAAATGTTAAATTAAAACAAGAGATTGAATATTAACAGGATATAGTGTTTCCGGCAAGCAAAAATACGTTTCCATTCAAGAGGTAGAACATGGCGGGGATTAAGTAGGGGAGCATGATTCGGACGGGGCCGGGGCGCCTATCCCCCCGGAAAAAAGCCCGGGCCTTCCGTTCTCGAATCATGCCCCCTAACTGGTTATTTCCCTTCTTTTGCTTCTTCCTCCAACTTGGACTTCTGAATTTTTCCGGCGGGCGTCAATGGCAGCTCCGCCCTGAAAACGATCTCCCTGGGAACCTTGTAATCCGCCAGGTGCTCCTTACAGAAGGCCTTGATCTCCTCTTCCGTGGGATTGGCGTCCGGGTACGGTACAATGTAGTAGCGCCCCACCTCGCCCAGGTATTCGTCAGGCACGCCGATCCCGGCCACCATAGCCACTTTGGGATGGCGTGCAATGAGGTTTTCCACTTCCACAGGATAGACGTTGAAGCCGCCCTGGATGTACATTTCCTTTTTGCGGCCCCTCAGATAGATGAAGCCCTCTTCGTCCAGGTATCCCATGTCGCCGGTGTGCAGCCAGCCGTCCCTGAAGGTTTCGGCGGTTTTCTCCGGCATGTTGTAATAACCTTTGGTCACGGCGTCGCCTTTGAAGCACAGTTCGCCGGTTTCTCCCAGGGCGACTTCCTTTCCGGACTCGTCCACCACCTTGACTTCAAAATCCGCAATGGGCTTGCCGATGGATTTGAGGGTGGTTTCAAAGTCTCCGTCCCAGGGGCTTAAAACCACGGCGCCGGAGGTTTCGCTCAGGCCGTACAGGTTCATAACCCGTGCGTTGGGATAGGAGTCGTATATCTTTTTAAGGAGCGTGTCGTCGGCGTTGGAGCCGCCCACGATGGCCATGCGGCACTGAGAAAGATCCAGGGCCTGATAGGCTTCGTTCATCAACACCAGGGCGTGCATGGTCGGAACGCCGCTGGCGGTGGTGAATCCGTATTTTTTAATCTGGGCCGCAATGTGGTCCGGGCTGAACATGGGAATGAGTATGTACTTGCCCATGCCCAAGAGGCTGGTTAGCACGCCGCAGGTGACGCCCCCCACATGGTTGAAGGGCAGAGCCAGGGCCACGTTGTCGTCCGGGCAGGTGGAGGTGTGCACAGCCTGCCCCCTGGCCGAGGCCAACTGGCTTTTGTGGCTTAACACCGCGCCTTTGGGGACGCCCGTGGTGCCGGAGGTATAGATGATCATGATGGAGTCGTCCGGCTCCACGGCCGCTTTGGCCTGGTCCAGCCTGGTTTTGTCGATTTCGGTTTGCAGCATGTCTTCAAAGGAAAAGCTCCCTTTAAAGCCCGGCCCGCCCATGAATATGAACTCCTTGACGTTGGGAATGCGGGGCTTGAATCCTTCGAAAAAGCTGACGTAATTCATTTCGCCGAGGGAGGCGAGCGTAAGCACGGCCCGGGTTTCGCTCTGGTTCAGGATGTATTCCAGCTCCGTATCCCGATACCGCACGCTGAGCCCGGTGATTACCACGCCGATTTTCACCGCGCCGAAGTACATGTACAGCCACTCCGGCTGGTTAAGGCCTATGATGCCTATTTTGTCCCCGCGGACAAAACCCATGTTTAAGAGAGCCATGGCAACCCGATCCGCGGTCTCATTCACTGAGGCGAAGGAATACTCCTTGTCCTCGTAATAAAACATGGGGCTGCCGGGCCGTTTGGATGCGGCCGTTTCCAGGGCTTCGCCTACGGTGCTGGCTTGGATAATCTCGCTCATACTCCCTCCTTTTATCATGGTAACAATGATCGGGGGATGTCCGCGGTTTTCGCCCGCAGATACTCCCCGAGGGTTTTAGCTTGCGGATCCATTCGCAGGGACGCGGAAACGCCGTCCCCAAGCACGCCAATGATATAAAAATTGAGCGCCAACAGGTTTGGCAGCTCGTAACGTTCGATTTCATACCCGGCCATGTCGGTCAGGATTTCCTTCAGCTTGTCCACGGTGAGAAAATCCTGCAGGAAGGCATAGGCCTCGGGGGTTTTGCCCCACACGCCCAGGTTGGCGTTTCCGCCCTTGTCGCCGGACCGTGTGGCGAACACCCTGCCCAGAGGGGCCGCGACCTTCTCGTCCGAAGGAACGGGCGGGATGGAGACTTCCAGGCTTTTCACCGGAGGGAATTCCCGGCCCATGGGCGCGGGTTCGATCTCCATTTCCTTGCCGTCGAAAAAGAGCTTCTGGACCACCTTGTCCCTGGAGACCAGGGTGGGCCAATGCTGGATTACCGGGCGGCCCTTGGCCGGGGGCGCGGTTCCGGTGAATCCCGGAATATTGCACAAGGCCAGCTCCACCAGTTTGGCCGAAAACAAGGCCACTTTTTTCGGGTCCGGGTCCAGGACGGACAGACGCAGATAGGCGAAGGCCTCTTCGTTAGAGGCCGGGTTTTCCCGATCCGTACGGATAAGCTGGACCTCGGCCTTGCGGAACTGCTCCTTGCCGCCGATGCTGTTGAACAGGGCGTTTTCCAGGATTTTCGCCTTTTTCTCGATATCCAGGCCCGTCAACAACACGGTGAAGGAGTTGGTGTGGCCGTCCAGGTTGTTGATGCAGACCTTGGTGGTGTCCGGGGGCGGCTCGCCGCATACGCCGGAGACTTCCACCCGATCCTGGCCCTGCTGCTTGATCCGGATGGTGTCGAACCGGGCGCCCACGTCCGGGGTCAGGTATCTGGGCTCGCGGACTTCATAAAGAAGCTGGGCCGTGACTGTGCCCACGGACACCAGGCCGCCGGTGTTGGGATGTTTGGTGATGACGAAGGAGCCGTCCTCGTGCATTTCGGCGATGGGAAAGCCCACGTTGTCGTAGGAGGGGACTTCGTCGATAAAGGAGTAGTTGCCTCCGGTAGCCTGGCCGCTGCACTCAATGATGTGCCCAGCCACGGCGGCGCCGGCCAGTTTGTCCCAGTCGTCCCGCTTCCACCCGAATTTCCAGGCGGCGGGCCCCATGACCACGGCGGCGTCGGCCAGGCGGCCGCCCACCACGATGTCCGCGCCCTGGGTCAGGGCTTCCACCACTCCCCAGCCGCCGAAATAGGCGTTGGCGGTAATGGGCATGGCGCCGGCGTCTTTCAAATGGACGCCCTTGTCCAGGTGGGCGAAGTTTTCGCCCTGCTCCTGCAATTCGGCGATGCGGGGCAGGATGTTGTCCCCTTCAATATAGGCGATTTTGGGATGCAGCCCCAATTCGCCCGCCACCCTTTGCAGTTCGTCGGCCAGGCCTTTGGGGTTCAGGCCTCCGGCGTTGGAGACCACCCGGATATTTTTATCCAGGCATTGGCCCATGATCTGCTCCATTTGCTTCAGAAAGGTATGGGCGTAGCCTTTGGTGGGGTCTTTCATGGTCTGGCGCACCAGGATGGCCATGGTGAGCTCCGCCAGATAGTCGCCGCTCAGGATGTCAATGGGGCCCCCTTCCACCATTTCCCTGGCTGCGGAAAAACGGTCTCCGAAGAAGCCGCTGCAATTGGCGATGATGAGTTTATCGTCAAATAACGTCTTTGGCTCGGCCATAATGTGCACCTCAATAATCAGATTGTTTGAATTTATGGATAAGGCCTGACAGCGCCGGGTTTCACCGGCCCGGCGGTACTGCAATCGCCCGGGGGGACGATCCGGTGCTTTTTATGTGAGCAAGGAGCGTGCCAGGGGTTAATAATTTTTTAATAGCTTGATTTAATGGCCAATTTCAAAACTCCCTGTATTGGCATCGCCCCCGATATGCCGATATATCGGCGTAATTGTCGAAATATCGGCGAATTTCCTTGACCGAAACCCCCTTTCTTCGCCATAATCCCCCCAACCCTAACCTTGGAGAAGCCCCATGCCCCCCGCCCCGCCCCCGTTTCAGGAAAACCAATGGCAATTCCTCACCGCCCTGGAAGCATTGGGCGCCCCGGTCAGCCAGTCCGTGGCCCAGGCTCTGGCGCCCGTGGACTCCCGGTCCCTGGACCAACTTCTGGTCCATTGCCGGGAAAAAGGATGGATACAGGACGCCGGGGAAGGATTGCTGCGCTTGAGCTCCCGCCTGCCGGACAAGCTCCGGCTGGACCTGGAAGTGCGCAACACGGACAGGCTGAACGGATTGTTGGCGGATAAAATCGAAGACCTGGGCCTGACCGACTCCCTGGGGCCGGAAATCATGGCCCGGATCCAGGCCAGGGCGGGCAGGATGGACAAGGCCGGGGAGATCGAGGTGGAGCGGGCTCACCAATCCCTCGCCAGAAAAGATCACGACGAGGCGTACCGGCGATTGAGCCGGGGCGTGGCCATGCTCCACAGCCACATCACCATGGGGCGAATCGGCGTGGATCGGCTGTACACCGAATCCACCCTGGAACTGTCCAACCTTTCCTACGCTGTGGGCAGGGGCATGCGGGTGTTGTCCGCTTATCTGAAAACCGCCATAGGCGTGGCGAGAAATTCAGGCGACGACCGGTCCCACGCCCTGGCCTGCCTGCACATGGGGCGGCTCATGGCCTATTACGGCCGGCCGGGCGAAGCCATGGCTATGCTCATCCAGGGCAAGGAGGAGGTGGAGCGCCTGGGAGATTCGGACATCCACAAGGCCGCGGCCGAGTTTTTGGGGCTTTGCAGCATCCACCAGGGAAAATTTTTGGAGGCCGTCGGATACTTTCAGACGGCGGAGCAATCCTTCGCCCAAAACCAGGACCGGCTGCTTTTTTACCCCACCATCCTATGGAACCTGGGCATTACCCTGTTTTTCAACGGCCAGGTTCCCCGGGCCCTGGGCTTTTTCCACTCCTACTGGATTCTCGCCCGCGACATGGGGTGGTCCGCCGTGGCTTGCATCGCCCGGGCCTTGCTGGGCCTGGCCCTGGCTACGGCGCGAAAAAATCCCCAGGCCCTGCATCACTTGCAGGAGGCGCTTAAAGACGCAACCCAAGCCAACAACGAATACGCCCTGTTCATCGCCCGGGCCGGCATGGCGATCCATGCCTATTACGAGGACCGGAACCAGGAATCCTTCGCTATTTTGCATCAGGCCCTGGTGGAGGGCCGGCAGGCCGCCACCGCTCCCATGCTCTCCAGTTTGTTCATCGTGGACATGCTGCCCGAGTTCAACCGGCAGGAGCGGGACGCCTCGCTGGGCAAGTGGAATTATCAAAGACAAATGGAGCGGGCCATGAACCAGGAAGGGGTGCTTTCCAACGGCGTGGGCATGCGTCTGCGGGGAGAGCAGCGGCTGCGCAACGGGGAAAGCCCGCTATTGGCCATGGAGGATTTTGAATCCAGCATTCGCCAATTCCAAAAGGTAGGCGCAGTGTTCGCCCAGAACAAAACCTTCATCGCCGCAGCCATGCTGCACCTTGCGGAAGGAAACCAAGGGCAGGCTGCTGACGTGGCCTTCAAGGTCTGGCAGAGAATCCGGGGCATGGGCCTGGACAAAGACCTGCTGCCTGTGGAGTTGCAGCGGCTGCTGGACGAACAAGGGCGTTGGCAAGAGGCGGAAGACAGCCTGGAAAACTTTATCGCCAGATACATGAACGCCCTCAAAGTATTGGATCAAATCGAAGACGAGGAGGAGTTGCTGTACGAGGTCATCCGCAGGCAGTTGCTGCTTTTGATCGCCGAACGGGGCGTGCTGTTCGTCCCCGATCCCAACGACCAAGCCTCCCTGATTTTCCGCACGGGCTGCAACCTGTCCCGGCAGGAAACCGGATCTCCGTCCTTCCGCGCCAGCCTGGATCTGGTCGCCAGGGCGTTTCATGAGGACGCGGTGATCGTGGAAGGGCTTCCCCAGGACCCGGACGCCCCGGCCGAACTCGGGCGCCGGCGGGCCCTGGCCCTGCCCATCTTAGCCCCCGGACATCTGCGGGGAGTCATATACCTGGAAAGCATGTACGTGAACGACGCCTTTGACCTGGTTCCCCACTCCCTGCTCAAGCTGGGCGCGGAGCACCTGGCCCGGTACGTCCATAATCTGGTGGAATGCATCCGGCTGCGCCAGGAGGCCAGCCGCCTGGCCTCGTTCAAGGAAATCCGTTTCGGGCAGCGCAAGGACGATTCCATCATCACCCGGTCAAGAGCCATGTTTCAGATTTTGGAGCAGGCGGAAATGGCGGCCCGGTCAGAGGCCACTTTGCTGGTTACCGGCGAGACGGGCACAGGCAAGGAGCTGCTGGTCAAACGCATTCACCACTTCAGCAACCGGTCCAAAGGCCCCATGGTGACCGTGGACTCCACCACCATCCCGGAAAACCTGGTGGAAAGCGAGCTCTTCGGCCACGAAAAAGGCGCCTTCACCGGCGCGGACTCCCGCAAGCTGGGCTTGATCGAAATGGCCCACGAAGGCACCCTGTTTATCGACGAAATCGGCGAACTGCCCCCCCAGACCCAGGTGAAGCTGCTCCGCGCTTTGGAATCCCGGACCTTCCACCGGGTCGGGGGCGCCCAGGCCGTAAAATCCGACTTCCGGCTGGTGGCCGCCACAAACCGAAGCCTGGCAAAAGAGGTGGAGCAGGGCCGGTTCCGCCAGGATCTGTATTACCGGCTGAACGTCATCCATCTGGTTCTTCCTCCTTTACGGGAGCGGGGGGACGACGTGATTGTGCTGGCGCGCCATTTCCTGGACCATTACTGCTCCAAATACGGCTTCAAGCCCCTGAACTTCAACAGGCGCGACGAAGATATGCTGACCGGCTACTCGTGGCCGGGCAATGTGCGGGAGTTGAAAAACGTCATCGAACGGGCCGTGATTCTCTCGGGAGGGCGCAGGCCCGCCCTGGACATCCGGGGCGGAGTCCAGGCCGAAGGCCGGGATTTTTTCAGCGGAGCGCCCACCATGGAAGAGGTGCAACGCCGGTACATCACCAAGGTGCTGGAAAAAACCAAAGGCCGCATCGACGGCCCGGGCGGCGCCGCGGAAATACTCGGCATGAAGCGCTCCACCCTGTACTCCCGCATGTACAAGCTGGGTCTAAAAGACGTGGGGAAAAAAGAATAATCGGGAGCGCCTTCCTGGCCATTGTTTTCAACCGCAGAAGACACGGAAAGCACAGTCGGAAACATTTTGACGAATTTCGGGCGTTCCATGGTTTGAAACGAATTTTTGTCGGGTCGCTTCGCATGGGACTCCAGGAATTCATATCATTCCGGGCAGGTCAGGCGCCTTTGAATTTTAAATAAATGCACGGCGGCTCCGCGTGACCCGACCTACGCGACCCGACTGTAACATGCATGATTTCAAGGTATTATGTAGGTCGGATTACGCGAAGCTGCACAATGAAATTTGAGGCGTATAGACTCCGCCTTACCGCATCCGAACCCGAAGTATGGCAAGCTCGCGCGCAGCAACCCGACATTCAAAGTGTATAACCCTGGGTTAAAACAAGCTGCGGAACAGGCGTTAATCAAATGGATTGAAAAGTGTTTGGGAGGTTCATAATGGATACGAATCCGGGAGATCTGTTAATAAAGGAACTTTTGGAAGCCCCCTATAGGTTTGACGATGAAGGAAAGACTTATTCATTGTTGCAGGAATGTTTTCACGGGTATCCGTTAAACAAATTGAGCCCACTGCTTGCTTCCAGTAATATTGTTGTTCAACAAGCGGCCATTTGGGTTGCGTCTGAGTTAGGGAGGGACGCCGTTCCTCTTATGGATGACGTGATGCCCTTAGTGGATCATAAAGATCGCTACATAAAGTACCATGCATTGGAAGTTGTAATGATTTGTTCCTTTGGAGAGCATCTTAACAAGTTTCTGTCTATTGTATTTTCCTTGACAAGTGATGATGTTGTTATTCGGCGTCTTGCGATGAGGTTGCTCGCAAATGCCAATAAAGCCCAAATTATGAATGCAATAAATATGTTAGAAGGCAAAGATGCAGGTCAGCACTCACATCACTTAATGGGGTTGGATGCGCTCATAAACGCCATTTCTTATGATGAAATGCAAATCGTCTCCATGATGAATTCCGATGTTTCGTTAATAAGAAAGTATGGAGCATTAGTCGCTGAGGAAAATTGCAATAGGTTCCCTCATTTGATAAAAATGGCCGGCTCAAGCTCTGATTCGGACATTTCTGAGTTTGCCTATCACTTACATGGGGCAATCGGATTTCCAAGAATAAATGACGATGAATTTTTTGAGAATTCCTTAACCAAGTAAGCAACTCCATAGAAAGGCGTCGAGGGCGGCTGGCAAGCGGCAATTGGATAAAAAGGGAAGGAAGCTAAGGGGGGCTCCCAGTTCCCCAAGACAAAAAGCTTCTTGTCGGGTCGCTTCGCGGGGGATTTCAGGAATTCATATCATTCCGGGCAGGTCAGGCGCCTTTGAATTTTAAATAAATACATAACGGCTCCGCGTGACCCGACCTACGCGACCCAACTGTAACATGCATGATTTCAAGGTATTATGTAGGTCGGGTTACGCGAAGCTGCACAATGAAATTTGAGGCGTATAGACTCTGTTTTGCCGCGCCCGAACTCGAAATATGGCAAGCTCGTGCGCAGCAACCCGACATTCCCATTTTAAGGTAATCCCACGCTCTTGCCGGAAGTCGCCCCTACAACCTTTGAATCAAATACACGAACACCGGCAGGCGGCTGATGCTTTTCAGGTCAAAATAGCGATCCAGCAGTTGCTCGTCCTCCCCCCTGTTTTTCAAGGGGGAAAGATACACCGCCCCTTTGCCTCGTGAAGGCCCGGGAGCGTTTTTAAGCAAATCCTCCAGGGCCGGAAAATGGCCTTGGGGCAGCCTTTCGCCCATGAGAAAATTGCCCGTGACCTCAACATTTTCATACCGGGAATTTACGGCATGCATTTTTTCAAAGGCTTCCAGTACGTGTTCCCGGGTGATGGGCTTTTTGATGAACTTGAGGGTTTCCGGGTCCACGGATTCGAAGCCCAGGTTGATATAGACCCGAAAGCCGGACCGATTCAGGGCGTCCATGAGCGTGGGCTTTGATTTTAAAAAGGCCCCCACGCTTCCAAAGAAAAACAGCAAAGGCTGTTGCGCTCCGCTCCCTCCTATGTCCAGGATTTCCTTGGCTTCCTTGACGGCGAAGGTGATCGCTTCCTCGCCGGCGGCCAGGGCGTCATGATCGCCCAGAAACAACCCGCGGTAATTTTCCAGGTTGCGGCCGAAAAACTCCTTGAGGCTTTTGATTTGCTCCAGGATGTCCTGTTTTTCCCGCACCTGAAACTTGTTGGAAGACTTCACGCAGCAGAAGTCGCAATGGTACAGGCATCCCTGGGAAATGGAAAGGGGAACGACTTCGTAATCCACGTGCCGGGTGTCCGGGGGAAGCACGCTCACCCTGCCGCCGATAATCTCCTGGAGGCGCTTGGAGCGCTGATACAGAGTATTGTCGTCATGGGCCAGAATGCGCTCCACCAGATCCTTGTCTCCGGGCTGGAGCCCGTTGGCCTGGAGTTCGTAAAGGGTTCCGAACAGCATGGACCAGGCGCCCAGAGCCTTCATCACAACGGGATTGGAAAAATACTCGGCCCGGTCCAGGGAATTGTTGGGATAGGGCAGGCAGGGCAGGTAATACTCGCCCAGCCAGAATATGACGCCCCGCTCTCCGCCCTCTTTTCCGCATGAGTAGTACACCCAGTCGTTGCCGTCGGTCCGCTTCAACTGCTCGAAGGGATGGGGCCACTCCATGGTTCTGCCCTTGATGAATTTGATCTCGCCGTTCAGGTTGAATGCAAACTCATACTCCGGGGTGATGATCTCCGAATACTTCCCGTATCTAAGGTCAAACCCGGGCTTCCCTTTGGCCTGGAGGCCCTTTTTTTCTCCGTTGATGGTTATTTGGTGCTGCGGATATACTGCCATGGATTTATTCGCCTCTCGCCTGATCACATAAAGATTTCCGCTTTTGGGGAGCAACTCCTCCTTGTTTGCGACGCATCCCCCTGGAACCTTCATCTTCCCAAAAAATAAGGGGCTCGTCAAACAAGCCGGAATCAATGCAGGAAGCCATGCTTTTAAATTGTCATTTTCCGCCGGAGATCAGCTTTTGCACGTACTCCAGATTTTTTCGGGCCATGGCGTAGTTGGGGTCCAGGTCCAGGGCCTTGGAGAACTGCTCCATGGCTTCCTGCTTCCGGCCCATCATGAGCAGGACCGCACCCAGGCTGTTATGAGCCTTTGCCAGGCCGGGATCTTCGGCTATGGCCATGCGAAACTGAGAAGCGGCCTGGGGATAGTCCCGCATTTGCAGGTAGACGTCCCCCAAGGAGAAATGGGTTTCGGCCTTGTTAAAGCCCATGGCGAGATTATTTTCCAACAAGGGCGCGGCTTCCTCCGGACGTCCTGTGCGAACCAGCACCTCGGCCAATCCCTGGGCGGCCGCCCCGGAGTCCGGATGCAGATCCATAGCCGTCCTATAATATTTTTCCGCCTGATGGAGCATGTCCAGGGACGCCAGCGCTCCGGCCAGGGTGGTCAGCGGCTCTTCTCCCGCCGGGTCGGCGCGAAGCGCCTTCTCCAATAAGGGAACCGCCTCATCAGGCCTGCCCATACGGATCAGCAGAGCGCCCAGGCGGCTTAAAACGCGCACGGCGCCGGGCTTCAGGCGGAGGGCTTCCCGATAATGGGCCTCGGCTCCGGAATAGTCGCCCTGGGCGGCCAGGGCGTTGGCCAGATAATAATGGGCCGGCGCGTAGCCGGGATCAACCTCCACGGCCTTGTAAAATCGTGAAAAGGCAAGCTCTTCATATCCATTGGCTGTCAGCCAGTTCCCCAGGCCAACCAGAGAGGGCGGATAATCCAGATAAAAATGGAGATTCCGCATAAAGGCCTCCCTGTCGTTCTTCCAGGAGTTCAGGTAATCGCGGGCCGCCAGATAATTGGGGATCAGGGCGGCGATTAAAATCAAGGCGAGAACTTTGGTTCTAAAATGGGCCGTCTTTTCATAAGAGGGAAACAGCCAGACCACCGCCCAAATCAGCCCTATGGACGGCAGATAGACGTGCCAATCCGCAAAAATGAACTCGGCCGGGCCTTGCAGCCAGAAGGGCGTTCCAAACGGAACGAGCAGAAACCAAAGCCAGCCCGCCCAAAGGGCCGGGCGCTTTTCCGACGCCTTGTATATGAGCCAGGTCATCAGCAGGATCACGGATTGAAAAATCTTGAGGGCGTAAGGAATTGGCTCGACGAAGTAAGGGTAAAAAATCGTCAGCCCTTCCGGGGAGAAAATCGTTTTCAGGCAATAAGAAAGATGGCCGAGCTGACTGTAAAAAAGATCCGTTATACCGGCATTCCACTCAAAGGAGCGATAAGGGATTAAGGCCAAGGCCATGCCCATGGCGGAAGCAATCAGCAGGGGAGTTTTTTCCCGGAAAAGCCTTTTTAATCCGGCGTCATCATCCATCCGCCCCAAAGGCCAGTAATCCAGGATGACAAGCATGACCGGAAAGGCAATAGCCTCGGGGCCGCATAACAGGGCGCTGACATGGCACAACAACACGGCGGCCAGCCAACGCCGGCCGCCCTCCCCTTTTTTGAGGACGTAAAGAAAAACGCCGGCCAAGCAGAACATGGCGCAGAGCAAGGCCCGCAATTGGGCGATCCAGGCGGCCGCGCCTACGCTGACCGGCAGGATGGCGAAAAACAAGGCGGTCAGGATGCTTTTCTTTTTATCCCCGGTGGACAGGCTTAAAATAAGCAGCACAAGCCAGGAGTTGATCAAATGCACGCCCATATTGACCAGATGGTGGGCGGCTGCGGAGTCTTTGAAGATCCTGAACACGGCGGCGTGAGCGAATGCGGCCAGAGGCCCCCAGGGCTTGCCGCTTTCCAGGGCGAAAATTTGAGGCAAATCCTCCATGGAGAGGCCGGAGCGCACGATGGGGTTGCCGAAGATAACCTGGTAATCCCCCGCGGATATCAGGCTGAAGTCGAATGCGGGATAATAGACCATCAGGACGGCCAGGGCGACCAACCCCATGCCTATCCCCCACTCCCGGCTCAGCTTTTTTGCGCCCCCCTCCAGCATAGTCGCTCCAGCGCCTAATTCGGCGCTTCCCCGCTTCGCCCCATGTCTTCCAGGTTGTTTTTAGCGTCCTGAAAATTTGGGTTTATCTCCAAGGCCTTGTTAAAACACGCCTGCGCTTTATTTTCCAGCCCCCTGCCCCAATAAACAAGGCCCAGGTTATTGTACGCCTGAAAAAACCGGGGCGCCAGGGCGATGGCTGCCTTATATTCCCGCTCGGCCGAGGCGGCGTCCTTGTTTCCCAAGTGCGCGTTGCCCAGGCTGAAACGAAGGTACGCCGGGTAACCCGGCCCGTCTTCCGGGGAAATAAGAGCCAGGGCTTTTTCATATTGATCTACGGCCTCGGCGTATCTTCCGCTCCCCATAAGGGCCACCCCGTAATTATGCCGCAGCATCAGGCTGTTGGGGACGTTTCGGACGGCCCGGCTGAACAGGGCGACGTCATTGGCCCACGCGCCAGCCTGAGTCCAGGCTGAGAAGCCCAGCAGGCAAATCCACACCGCGGCCAGGGCGGAGGCCAATTTTTCCAACCCGAAGCCGGCTTTTTTAAAGGAGAACAGGGTCCAGGCCGCGGCTATGTATAATCCCCAATAGGGCAAATAGGCGTAGCGATCCGCCCAGGCGGGAAACACGCCCGCCTGAATCACCCCGATGACCGGGGTTAAAAAAATCAAGAACCAAAGCAGCCCCACAATCAACTGCGGGGCCTTTTTACAAAATCGCAGCGCCAGGGCTGCCACGGCGCACAATGTCGCAATGGCGAGGACCGGCTTCCAAAAAGGGAGGGCGTCGGGGAACGGCACGTACACCGTCGGGCCCATGGAGTAAAAAAACTTGCCCAGATACACGATCGTTGCCACGAACGCGTTTTCCAGCCTTAACATCACGGGAACGCCCTGGACCAGATTCAAGCCGCCGTAAGGCAGGCCGGTAATATAGGTCATGATCATGGTTCCCAGGCTCAGGCAAAGCAGAGGGATTTTTTCCAGGATCAGCCGCACTGGGCTGGATTGGGAAAAGCGCTGCAAAGGCCAATAATCGATCAAAAGCAAAGCGACGGGCAGGGGCGCGGCCGAAGGCTTGGACATCACGCAAAATCCGGTGAGCGCGAACACCCACAAATACCTTAAGAAGCCTGGCTTGCGGGCGTAATGGGCGTAGGATAAAAGCGCGGCCGCACAAAACAATCCGGTCAGGATGGTTTTGCGCTGCGTCAGCCAGCACACGGCCTCCACATTAATGGGATGCACAGCGAACAACAGAGCCGCCAAAAGGCTTGGCCAGAGCTGGCGGGTCATGGCGTGGAGGGCCAGAAAAAAAAGAGCGGCGGTCGCCGCATGAATGAGTGCGCTGGAAAAGTGGTGCCCCCCCGGGCGGGGGCCGAACAGGGAAAAGTCGGTCATGGCCGAAAGGGTCGCCATGGGATGCCAGTATGTGGCCTGCTCCGGGCCGAAGGCGTGCTTGACGGCCTGCCAGCTCAAGCCCTGATTGACCTGGGGGTTGGAGACCAGATACCAGGGATCGTCCAGGTTGACGGCGCCGAAATGCATCGTCTGCCAATACAACCCGAATGAAATCAGTCCAAGGCCAATAGCCCAAAGTATGAGGGCGCGACTGTTTTGCATAACGTGCTTATACTACAAGGGTAATGTTCCATCAAGAGATACCCGCGAAGAAGCCGCAGTCGGTAAAATCTTATGAATTTTGTGGACAGAATCCCTATCTCACTAAGAAGGATATCCCGTGATGTCCCGAATGCTTTTATAAATGGGGCCCAGCCTTTTGTACATTTTAAGGAAAACTTCCTTGTACAGGCGATTGTATAGCTGCCGGTTTTCCTCAATAGGAAGAAACTCGGCGCCGGGCCTTGTCATGGCGGAGACCGCCTGACTAAAATCCTTGTGCAAACCAAGCCCCACGGCGGCGATCATGGCCGCGCCAAGGCCTGAGGTTTCGTACAAATGGGGCCGCACCGCGGGCAGGCCGAACACGTCGGCCGTTATCTGCATGGCGCTGTCGCTCTGGGATCCTCCGCCCGAGACCGCCAGCCGGTTGATGGGCGTTCCGGTGCGTTTTTCCAAGCGCTCCTTGCCCTCCCGCAAGGCGTAGGCCAACCCTTCCAGGATGGACCGGTATACATGGGCTCTGGTATGCACGTCGCCGAATCCGATGATGGCGCCTTTGCCCTCCGGCCCCGGATGCTTGATGCCCGGAGTCCAATATGGCTGAAGCATCAACCCCATGGAACCGGGCGGAGCCTCCTCCACCAGCTTTTCAAAAAGGATTTCCGGCTCCGTGCCTTTTTCCATGGCTTCCATACGCTCTTCAAAGCCGAACTCCTTTTTGAACCAGCTTACCATCCAGTATCCGCGAAAAATTTCCACCTCAATATTGTAGGCGCCGGGAATGGCCGCTGGATACGGCGGCGCCAGCCAAAACGGCGAGACCGGCTTTTTGCTGGCCACGTTGATGGTGGCCGTCGTGCCGTAGCTGAGGCAGCCCAGGGAAGGCTCCAGTCCTCCTGAGCCGAGCACCTCGCACGCCTTGTCCGCAGCGCCCGCTATGAGCGGCAGCCCCTTTGGGATGCCCGTGGCCTCCGAGGCCTGGGAAGTAATTTCTCCCAAAACCTTGGCCGCTTCGATGAGTTCCGGCATTTGCCGGGGCTTCAAGCCCTGGGCTCTCCACCGGAAGTCCAGGGAATTGGCCCATTTGAGCTTGCGATAGTTGAAGGGAATGTACCCAACCTGGCTGGATGTGGAGTCCACGAATTTATCCAGCAGTTTGAAAGTCAGATAGCCTGACAAAAGCAAGTATTTGTGGGTGTTCTTCCAGATTTCCGGCTGCCGGGTCATGATCCAGGAGGATTGGGCTTCGGAGAGAAAATGATCCACCGTGGACTTGGCGCCGGCGACGGCGAACAAAGCGTTCCACAAAGGTCCGGCGCCCGGATGGTTTTCCGTCTTGCGCTGATCCAGCCACAGCATGGCGGGCCTGAGCGGATTTCCCTTGTCGTCCACGTTGATGACGCTGGACCGCTGGGTGGTGAGGGAAACTCCGGCGATGCGGGATTTGTCCACCCCTTCCCGCTTCCATAACCTCTGGCAGGCCGTGCATAGCGAGTCCCAGTAAACCAATGGGTCCTGCTCGGTCCAGCCCGGTTTTATGGAAAAGTACGGCTCAAAATGCACCTGCTCCTTGGCCAGGAGGTTTCCCTCCGGGTCGAAAAGCAGGGCTTTGATGCTCTGGGTTCCGTTATCTATGGCAAGCAGCAAATCCTTTGCGCTCACAATGCTCCCCCCTTTTTATGAGCGTTGCGGCTGTCAGGCCGGAATGGAATAGGCTTTTTTAACCAGTTCCAGGTAGGCTTCCCGCTCCTCTTCCCAGCGTTCATCGTCCCAATCCAGGTACGGCTTGCAATACTCGATGATGCGGTCCAGAAACTCCTCGCCGCCTTTGGGCGTCAACAGGCCCAGGCGGGTTCTCCTGAGCATGAGGTCCGAAAGGCGCCGGATGGTTTCATTTTTGGCGGCCCAGGGCAGTTCTGCATACAGGGTTTCGGTGTCGCCCACGGCTTCCAGGGCGCCTTCCGGGGCTTCCTCAACCAATTGAGGGGCCTTGACCCCGTACCTGCCGTACAACCTGCGCCACGCCTGGGCGGTGAGGCCTTTGTCGTCCGTCGGTTTTTGTGCGGGGACGGGCGCGAATATGGGTTCGCCCGGCTTGTGCTGGGGAATGCGCTCCATAAAGGGTTCGGAGGCTTCCAGGGCGTCCAGGGCCATGAGCCTGAACGTGGTGAGCTTGCCGCCGATAATGGTGACCAGCCCCTTGTCCACCCACACCACGTGCTCGCGGGATTCCTGGGACGGGTCCTTTTTGCCCCGGCTGAGCACCGGACGCACGCCTGCGAAGCTGGAAATAATGTCCGACTCGGCAATCTGCAAAGAAGGATACACCCCGTGGATGCCGTCCATGATGTAGTCCAGCTCGCGCCGGCTCATGGCGGGTTCGGCCCAGGGATCGTCCTTGTGGTCCAGGTCCGTGGTGCCCACCATGGTGGCGCCTTCCCAGGGCAGGACGAAAATCGGCCGCTTGTCCACGGGATGGGCGAAGGCCACTGCCTGGGCCGCAGGCAGCTTGTGGGCCGGAAACAGGATGTGGCTGCCGCGCAGGGGACGGATATGCAGTCCTTCCACCGGGGAGGGAAACAGATGCTCGGCCCACCAGCCGGTGGCGTTGATGACCGCCCGGGAGGCCGCAGTGAAGGTCTCCCCGGTTTCCACGTCTTGGATGGCGACGCCGACAGCGCAGTTTTCTTCGTCCCGCAGAATTTGCGTTGCGGCCGTATAGTTCAGGGCGGTCCCCCCCAGATCCCTGGATTCGTTGATGAGACGCATGACCAGCCGGGCGTCGTCCACCTGGGCGTCAAAAAACTTGAAGCCGCCGATGAGCTTATCCTGCCGCACATGGGGCGTAAGCAAAAGAAATTTGCCGGAGTGAAAATACTCGTGCTGCTTTTCCCGGGCCATGAAATCGTACAAGGTCAGGCCGATTTCCAGGGAATGCTTGCCCGGAGACTCGCCCTTGTAGATAGGCCATAAAAAGCCCATTTTCTCCACCAGGCCAGGGGCTTCGTTCAAAAGGCGGCAGCGCTCCTCCACCGCCGCTTTGGTGAGAAAAATCTTGCCTTCCTTCAAATATCTCAAGCCGCCGTGCACCATCTTGGAACTGCGGCTGGACGTTCCCTGGGCGAAATCCTGTTTTTCCACCAAAAGGGTGCGCAGGCCGCACCGGACGGCTTCCCGCAGGATGCCGGCGCCAGTGATTCCCCCGCCAATAACAATCAGGTCGAATTCCTTGGGCAAATCTTTGAAACTCATTGTCGTTGCTCCTTTTTCCATCAACAAGGCCAAAACTGTAATTAGTCTTTATTCATACCTTGTTCCAGGCCCTTAGTCCAGCAGCTTGCCCGTGTTCATCCTCTGGTCCGGGTCGCACAATTTGACGACGTCCTGCAGAATTTCCATGCCAAGGGGGCCTTTTTCCGCAGGCAGATAGGCCTTGTGGTCCGTTCCAACCCCGTGCTGATGGGTGATGGTTCCGCCGGCCTTGACGATCTCCTTGCTGGCCGCGCTCTTCAGGGCCAGAAAGCGTTCGTAGGTCTGGGACGGATTTTCCCCCAGCCGGAAAACATAGCTGGTGTAGATGCTGGACCCGATGGGATAGATATGGGACAGGTGGGTGAAGACATGAATCTTTTCGTCAAATCCGGCCATGGCGTCGGTGACGGCGCCGTCTATGGATTGCAGCAGATTGGTCACCTTGTCCCAGGTAACGGCGGTTTCCAGGGTGTCCACCACGTAGCCTTGCTCCCACAGGGTGTTCCGCAGGTACGGGATGAGAAAACGTTTTTTCTCCCAGGACTCGCCCATGGTCTTTCCTATGATCACGCCCCGATGCTTTTTCGCAATGCTCCAGGCCTTGGACTTGCCGGCCCGGGCGATCTTTTTGGCGCCGATGACGCCCACCAACGCCATACAGGCTCTTTCGGGATCAATCCCTCGCATGGAAAGATATTGGTTCAGCAGCTTGGTCTGGGTTTCGTGTCCGGACAAAGCCAGGTTGGTCTTGGTTTCTTTGGGATTGGAAAGGCGCATCATGGACAATGGCAGGCTGGCCGAAGCCAACTCGCGCACGGCGTCCACGCCGTGGTTCCAGGTAGGGAAGATCATGCCGTAAACCTGGTCCATCTCAGGCAAAGGCTGGACCTTGACCGAAGCGTTGGTGAGCACGCCCATGCGGCCTTCGGAGCCCAGGACCAACTGGCGCAGGTCAGGGCCCGCCGCGGAAGCGGGAAGCACCGGGAGTTTCATGGTCCCCCGGGGGGTAATCATCTCGCCGCCTAAAAACAACTGGTCGATCCGGCCGAAATGCATGGATTGCTGGCCGCTGGACCGGGTGACCACCCAGCCGCCCAGGGTGGAATATTCAAAGGATTGGGGATAGTGGCCCAGGGTGTAGCCCAAAGCCCGAAGCTGCGCCTCCAGGTCCACGCCTCTTACTCCGGCTTCAAAATTGGCCAGGCTGCTGTAGCGGTCCAGGTCGATCAGCCGGGTCATGCGCTCCAGGGAAAGGGACAAAACCGGCCGGTCCGACTTGGGTACGTTCAAATGCCCCACCACGCTGGTGCCTCCGCCGTAGGGAATGACAAGGCAGTCGTTTTCCTGGGCGTATTCCATGACGTCCTCCACTTCCTGGGAGGTGGTGGGATAAGCCACGGCGTCGGGAAAGTTTTCCAGCGTTCCCCCGCGCATGGCGATCCAATCCGGCAGACTCTGACCGTGGGCGTGGGTATAGCGGTCCATGGGCTCCCGGCTCAACAAGCTGTGCTCGGGAAGGCGCGAGGCGCCGACCTTGGCCAATATCTTCGCTAAAGGGCAATCTTCGCCCGGCTGGCCGGGGCCTACAGCATCCTTTAGCATTTCAAGGCCCTTTTTGGCCGTTTCCATGGTGACGGACTCGTCTCCCCATCCATTATACCTAATCATGTAATCCCCCTTCCTTCTGGTGCAAATCATTCCAGATTGCAATGCTGTCCTGCATGGCGGCTCGGGCCGCCTGTTTGACCGCCTCCGGCCCCAGTTCCAAGGCTCGAGCCAGGCTTGAGTAATATTTTTTTGAGGCCGCCCTGCCCTTTGCCAAAGAAAAATACGTGTGAGCGAGGCTTTTAAACAGGGGGCCGAAATCGTTCAAAATCATGGGAAAGGTAAAGTTCTTGGAGGCCTTGGCCATCAATTCCTGCAGGCTCCAATCATATTGGGCAAAAGCCTCGGGATCGTCATCCAAGATTTTGGCCAGGGCCAGATGCCTGGCTAAATCCTCGGGATTGCGTTCGCTGGCCATGGCCGCCACGCTGGGTATGAGCACCAAGCGCAGCTCCAGCAAATGCACAATAAAATTCTTGGGTAAAAACTGGCCGTACCTGGCCATGGTGGAAAGCAGGCCCAGCCCGCCCTTGGTCCAGTAATCGTTGACAATGGTGGGCTTGCCGTGGCGGATGGCGATCCACCCTTCCGCGGCCAGGCGATGCAGGGTTTCCCGAAGGGTGGGCCTTGTCACCCCCAACTCCTGGGCCAGGGCGCGTTCTCCGGGGAGGCACGCGCCGGGGGGGTATTTCCCTTCCAGGATGGCGGTGAGAATTTGATTTTCGGCGTATTGCGCCGGTTTGAGCAATTTAGCGTCTTCCATGGCGCCTCCTGGTAAGAGGTCATACCAGTTTGGCCGCCCATGTCAATACTTTTTTACCATGCGTTTGATTTTTTGCAAAAGGATCAGATGGTGGGCTCGGCCAAGGCCTCCAGAGCCTTGACGATCTTTCGATCGTGGGGAGCCTCGCTGGACAGAATTTCTCGCACCGAGTCCAGGACAAGCTGGAGTTCGCTCACTTTGGCGTCCAGTTCGCGAATGGTTTCCGCGGCGGAGGATTCGGTGACGTCCATGGCTTCCTGGAGTTCCTGGGTGTCTCTGACCAGCAGGCTCAGGTCGCGCACTCGTCCTATTTTAATGGCCAGTTCGTCCAGATGAATGGGTTTTTGCAGGTAGTCGTCCGCGCCTTTTTTCATGGCTTCCACGGCGGTTTCCACCGAGGCGTGGCCGGTGATGAGCACCACGGAGGTGCGGGGAGAACGCGCCTTGGCTGCTTCCAGGACTCCGACGCCGTCCACTTCGCCGGGCATCATGAGGTCCGTGACCACCAGGTCGTAGAGCTTTTTCCGAATCATGTTGGTTGCCTGGACTCCGTCCTCGGCGGATTCCACAGAGAAGCCGGCGTTGGCTACTCCGCGCTCCAAGAGCATACGGGCGCTGGTTTCGTCATCCACAACCAAGGCATGTAAGGCGCTCATCAGAATCTCCTTTGATAATAGGTGCAGCTGGAAAACATTTTAGGGATAAATCGGGAACACATGGCCGCCAGGGACTCGGAGGCGCCGGCCACCAGGAAGCCGTCGGGCTCCAGGGCGTTGGCCAACTGGTTAAACAGCCATTTGCGGTGATCCTGCCGAAAATAGATCGCCACATTGCGGCAGAGAATAAGGTCCCACTCTTTAAAACCGTTGATGGGCTCCAGCAGGTTCACCGATTTAAAATTCACCATCTCGCGAATTTCTCCGCGAATTCTATAGGCGTTTCCCTCCGGGATAAAGAACTTTCTTAAACGGGCTTCATCCAGCCCCCGTGCGATTTCGAATTTGGAGTATACGCCTTCCCTGGCCCGATCCAGAGCCCGCTGGGAAATATCCGACCCCAAAAGGGTGATTTTGTAATTCCTTAAATTCGGCAGGCTTTCCTTGAGGCACATAGCCAGGCTGTATACTTCCTGGCCGGTGGAGCAGGCTGCGCTCCATATGCGAATGGGAATCTTGCCTGTTGAGTCCGGGAGCCGATTGGCCGTCAGGTAAGGAATGATCTTATACTGAAACAGTTCAAACGGCCCCGCATCGCGAAAAAAGCGGGTTTCGTTGGTGGCCACTGCGTCGATAAGATCCTGAGCCATGGCTCCGGATGCGTCTGCCTTGGCCTCCGTAAGCAAGGACCAGTAATCGGGGGAACCATATTTTTCAAGTAAAGGGTTCAGCCGGGTTTCCAAAAACCGATTCTTACTAAAATTTATTGAAATTCCAGCTACTTGAAGTATAAACCGGCATATGCGCCGCGCTTCGTCAGGCGAAATCTCCCTTAATTGCAGCCTACTCGCCTTTTGTTCCTGTCCAAAATCCATAATACCATCCTAGAAAAATCGGTACTACAAAATACTCCCCGCCGCATGGGTTCCGCGGCGAGGCCGCAAAAGCGGCTCAAGCAATTTGTTGGCTGCAGGAAGGACTCAGCCAATGGAGAGACATGTGATAGTGCAGGCGTCGGGATTCCACAGCGTGGCGTATCCGCGCGTTAAAGCCCCGCATGTGACAACGCAGGGCAGGCGATCCTCCAGAGGGAGGGTTCTACCGGGCTCAAGGGACTGGGAGTGCACCCGGCCGTTTACCAGAAAGGCCGCGGCCGGGTCATGGCTATGCCCCCGAAAGAACAAGCCGTTTTTTTTCCGGGAAAAATACCGAAGGGTCTGGGCGTCGGTCATGGGGCCCACCATGGCCGAAAGTCCCATCTCCTTGGTGAACGGCAGGGAATGGGCGAAATCC
This sequence comes from Desulfatibacillum aliphaticivorans DSM 15576, assembly GCF_000429905.1. NCBI lineage: Bacteria > Pseudomonadati > Thermodesulfobacteriota > Desulfobacteria > Desulfobacterales > Desulfatibacillaceae > Desulfatibacillum > Desulfatibacillum aliphaticivorans. The sequence continues at coordinate 205,819 of NZ_AUCT01000008.1, forward strand.
GCCCCCCGCCATTCCAGGCTCTTGGGAAGATCCTTCAAGTACTGAAGGACGTCCTCCCTCACCAAGCCTGTGTTCATGCCCCACTGGTTTACAACCACGGCATGATCATTATTTCCTTTTACCACAAAAACATTGGCCTGGACCAGAAGATCCACGCATGCGTCCGCCGTCTGGGGAATCATGGAGTCGCAAACGTCCCCCAGGTGGTGCACTCTTTGGCATCCCAGGGATCGAAAGGCCTCCAAGGCCGCCCCGATGGATTCGGACCTGCCGTGGCTGTCCGCCATAATGCCGACCAATAAACTCCGGTCCTTCATCCGATCCTCCGGATAAAAGACCGGCCTTGGTTCGGCATAAAGCGGATTTTAGAGCAGAGAAGCAATCCTTGAGACGTGGCGGAGTGCATACGGCTTTATTGCTTTTTCACTGTCATGACCGGACAGGGGGCGTTCAAAATGACGAACTGGGCGTTGGAGCCGAACAGCAGTTTGCCGACCTTGGACTTGCTTTTCACGCCGATGATGATTTCATCCACTTCCTTTTCCTTGGCGAAACTCACCAGATCCTCGCCGGGCTCCAGGCCGCGGACCAGCACGTGAGTTTCGCACTCAATGCCTTCGGCGTCCAGGGTTTCCTTGGCTTCCTTGAGGATCTTTTCCGCCTTTTCCAACTCGTCCTTTTCCATTTCCACGCCCCCGAAAAGGGAGGTGGCCAGAAAAATTTTGCCATCCCACGCCTTGGCGTGCTTGATGGCGATGTCCATGACGTGTTTTCCTTCTTTGCTTCTCTCGTATCCGACCAAAATCTTCATTATGGGTCCTCCAAAAGGTGAAAGAGACATAACATCCAGGTTAATTAGCTGCGTCTGTATAACATGAAATCATCCACATTGGGATACCCAAAGTCAAGGAAGGTTTTCACAGATGTGCATTTTTTTTGAACGACGTGGAGAAAGCAGGGCGTTGCGGATGATAAAGGGGTTAGGATAGAAATTCGGTAAATTCACGGTAGACACATTTTGAATCGTCGCACCCACATTCATGCCTGTCCGGGCAATTATGTGGATATGCCTACAAATTCCAAAACCAATTCCCTTGCCCCAACCCTGTTGATGTGGCATGAATTGATGATGGGAGAAGCACACATATGAGATGTCCAAATGCGCCTAATACAAATAAAGCCGGAAAGCAACGCCCGGCAATTTGCTTACCGCTGCCGCCCTCATCTCGCAGGGCTAAAGCATTCACTTAACTTATTTTAAAGAATGGAATCAATTGAAGGAAGCGCCTGACACATTCAACCATGAAACAATGTATTCGATTACATCCACCTCGCCCACCTTTATCAAGGCCAGCGGTGGATTCGCCGGAAACTTTCGCATTAAACAGTTTATATTACTTATAAATTCTTCTTATCCAGCGCTTCATCCACGGGTCCGTTATATGGTCATAGATTTTTGTTTTTATATTAATATCGCTCTTAATATTTTTGGACCTCAAAATCGATTGCAATATCAAAAATTTTGCAATCGGATAGGTATTATGTTTGATAGTTGGAAATAGATAGGGTGTCAATTTTTTATCCAGTCTTTCTATCGACTCAAGTTTAAGAATGTTATGAGCTACTGAGGCTGCGTCCTCAGGACCGATAGAAATTTGTTCTTGCAGAATTGTTTCAACCACTTCAGGCTTGAAGGTCCTAACTCTAGGAAGAATCGCAATGACTTGTCTAGTTAAGAATGGCTCTTGCTCCCATAACGATTTTCTAGATTGCACAATGGAAAGAATCCGATTGGGTTTATCATATTTTGCAGCTATCCAAAGATAGCAATATAATTCAAATGTTTTTGATGGCTTAGAAAAACGTTTTAGCAAGTCTTCGACAAAATTTCCCCTAGTTTACTAGTTGGAATTCTCCAGTTTGTAACTAACCGACAAATATGAAAAAGGGTTACGTCATCATAAACATTGGCTTCATCTAATATCTTTAATATTACCTCACAGGTCCGTTTTCGATAGCCTACAGATTCAATATAATATGCAATATGACCGCGGATAGCTGGATTCCTTTTGAATAATCGCACTGCGTCGTCCAATAAAACAATAGTCTTCATTTTGGCCGCAGTCGTTAAAAAACGTTTTGTAACTTTAGGCCAGTTTTGGAGATCCTGATTCTTTAAATGCTTTTTGAATTCCCTTTTGAGTTCCCTCGAAGACTTTTTTAAAGTCAAAAAAGTGTCCAAATACTTGTTCTCATCGACCATGAAGTGGCGTTTTGCCTCTTCAACAGTATAATAAGTTGTTTTCCCTAAATTCAAAGCCAAGCCTCGGCTTTTTAGGACATCATTCATAGCCCCAAGGATTTCACAAGCACTATCAACAGAGTTTACACCAAAATTTATGTCATCCATCCATCTAACAAAACTTCCTTTTGTTTTAACATTTAATATCTCATCCAACTCAAAAAGTAGCGCGTGGGCTAAAAGCCTGGGTGCTTCTAAATTTATTGTAGGAAGTCCTTTTAACGACGTCGGCAGATAATCTGGATTCCAAGAAAGCTGTTCAATTAGATTGAAAAGAAAATCTAAAATAACTTCATGGGCTTGTATGCGTGATGATATGATGTGCCTCAACTCCCTTAAACCAATATTGTCAAAATAGTTGGTCAAATCAGTAACAACTAAATATTTGTAATTATTTGCAAAGCCAAGAATCTCTTTTTGAAATTTTTTCCACAATGAACGCCAATGCAGTGGGTAGTCCCCAGGTTCCCTAACTTGGTGTGGAAGTATAAGGTTATGCTTATCTCTTGAGTAGAATGCCTTTTCAGTAGGCGATGTTGAGCTAATTTCCTTTGATATACTTTCTACAACTGTTTGTAGAACTAAGGCATCAGATGGATTTGGAAGCATTAAATGGCGACATATTCCTAATCGTTTTTCGACTTTATATATCAGTGGTGGATGAGATTTATAACGTCCACTTAAAATACTTTTTACTATATTTTTTGCTCTTTCATCAATTCTATAATTAAAATCATAGTAGTCATGCAAATCCAAGATATCTAATGAACGCATCTGTTTCCTAACAATCTTCCTCCAGTTATTAATCAGTGCAGGCTCATTAAACACCAATTCTAATTGCTTTTTTCTTTGTACCGCAAATCGTTCTGTTGTTCTCATATATTTCCAGTATTTTATTGAAATTTAATAGTTTAAATGAAATGATAGTTAAAAATATTACATATAAGCGTTAAATTTTATAAGAAGTAACGATATCATCAGCTATGCCATATTACAATCAATAATTCTCGGGGCATCTCAAAAACTCAATAATTTTTTATTCACCCATATTACGGCAGGGCAAGCCCTGAAACTACGGATCAAATGGAGCCAATGCGATGGATTTGCAGGCCAGCCGCGGCATGCAATGCCGGGAGCCGTCAGGCCAATAAGCGCGTCAGTTGAACTTTGTCTAAGGCGGAAAAGGTCGGCGAAAGGGCGCCGCTCTTGAAACGAGGGTGGCCCAGGCAAGTTTTTTTGCCTGGGGCCGAAGGCCAAAAGGTGCGGCCGTTGCGGCGTCCGAATGTCCATTGTTTTAGGCGGAAGAAGGCCTTATTTGAAACCAACAAATAGTTTCAACCTGCGCCGTCCGCCGGGAGGGCGCCCGTGATTTTCATATTCGAATCAGATTTATAAAAAATGTCGCTGCGACCCCGGCAGGATACTGCTCTGCCGGGGCTACCCGTTTTGGGTAGGGCGCCGGCCATTCCAATATTACGGGAGTCTTGCTTCACCTTGCTCGAACCAGGTGCGCTCCGCGCCCTGGCGCGATACTACTTGTGCCAGGGCGCCCTCGTTGAGGACCGCGCAACGCGCGATCCAAGGCAGGCGCCGGAACCTGCCGCTACACATCAGGTGCGATTTTTTAAGGCGGCATGTGGGTAGGGCACGCCCTGAAGCTACAAAATGGAATGATCCCCTTTCGTTTATAAAATACGGCTGCAGCAAGTCATCACTGTTATGCATTGCCCACTCAACGCATGGGGATGAAAAAAAATTCAGCGGCGCCAAGGCATTTTTCTCTTGATCTGATCCCCTTGAGGCGCCATGGATAGCCACGCACGATTTGGACGATCGATGCCAAGTTGCAATTATTCAAATAATTTCAGCAAATATTTCCGGAGCATCCTCAAAAAAAACATGAGTAAACCCATCCTGTTATTCGATCTGGACGGCACCATAAGCGATCCTCTTGAAGGCATCGCCCGGTCTTTTAATTACGCGCTTTCTTCTTTAGGATACGCAGAAAAGCCCATCGCCGAATTTGCGCAATACATCGGCCCTCCGCTGGATGAGTCGTTCAAAATCGAAACCGGCATTGACGATGACGCCAAAATCAATGCGTTCATAACCAAATTCCGGGAGCGCTATATTGAGGCGGGCTTTTCCGAGAATGAGCTGTATCCCGGGATAAAAGAATCGCTGGTTGAGCTTTCCAGCCGGAACGTCTCCATGGCGATCTGCACGTCCAAAAGACAGGACATGGCGGAAAAAATATTGGATCTTTTCGAAATCCGGAGCCATTTTCAATTTGTGAGCGGCGGGGACGTGGGAATTCAAAAATGGCGCCAAATTGAGTCCCTGCTTGCAAAGGACGCCATAAACCCTAACGCCGTCATGATCGGCGACAGGGACATTGACCTGACGGCGGCCCATAAAAACGGCATCCGCTCCGCCGGGGTTCTTTGGGGGTACGGCTCCCGCGCTGAGCTGGAAGCCCAGGCTCCACTCCATTTATTCTCAAAGCCCTCGGATATTGTGAAAATTGCTGATAGATTGGAGCCCATTGTGTCGGAGTCATGACTATCCTCGGTTATCATGGAGGATTTTCAGACTCGCCGGCGATTTTATTTAGAAAAAACGCCTCAGACGTTTCGGCGTGCAAGTATTTATACGCCGGAAAAATTTTGAGCCACCCATTCATCCACTTTCATCCATTCACTAAAAAGCCATATCCTGCGCTCTTGCCGCCCGGAGGGGATCTCGCAGGCGGGGATCCGCCAGAAGGCGACCTTAACGGTTTTGCCTATGAGGGCGCCTTGCCAGAACTCGCTGAAATTGGCCGAGCCTTCAAACCCCGTGTGGACGCAGACGACGATGTCAGCGTCCGGCGCCGCCTCCGTAATGGCGGAAAAACCCCCAATACGGGGAGGGAGGACATGGGTGAACTTCGCCGCCATGCTCGAGATGACAGGTGTTTCTTGCTCTTTGAAGCGCTTTTGAATTTTTTCCAGCTTATGCTGTTGAAAGCGGGTGCCTTCGGGATAGATCAGGATGCCGTCCCGGGAGGACATATCCCTGGACAGGTCCTTGATCGCCGCTAATTCCCGGTCCGTGGTCTTGCCATCTCTTTGCACAAACACGTTTGGAATCCGGTTTCCAACCACGTCCAGGCAGGGATCCCAAAGCAACTCCTGCTTTAAAACAAACCGTAAACGCATCTTGAAACTTTTTGCCACCAGAACCGAAGCCAGCACGGTGTCGGCGGTGCTGGCATGGCGTATCATGAGGACCATGGGACCGGGAAAGGCGCACTCGGCGCCTTCGGTTTCCAGCTTGACGGAGAATATGAAAAAGGCGCCCTTAAGGAGCGCTGAAGCCCAGAGGGATTGGAGGGCGTAATTTGCCTTGACGAAAAACCTCCTGTTTCTTCCCAGCCAGACGCCGCTGAACAGCCAAATCAAAAAAGCAGCGGCCAAGCCCAATATCTCGCAATTCAAATACAGCACAAAAAAAAGAATGCAGCGGAACCTCGCCCCGAACTTTCTCAGCGGCCGGAGCCAATCCATGACGCCTACAATAATCAGGATGAGGGGCAGAGTCCCGGTCATTAAACCCCACAATAAAAAATAGAGCGTTATTGAAATGCACCTGCGTTTCCACTTAGCAAAAAAACGGTCTTTGGAAGGGTCGGTTATCATGATTTTTCCCCCTGTAACCAAATACTGAGATGATGCAGCAAGGACTTTAATCGGCAATAGCATAGGGAAATATGGCCGCAGCGATGCGTCCTTTGGTGCGACCGGCAAATCAAAAACAGAGAAGCGATATCATATTATGCCGGCAGGCTATCAGAAATTACCCCGGAGGGATAGAGTTAATGCATGAATCACGAATAATTATTAATACCATTTCGTCTTAAACTACAATGAAACAGCTTCTTGGAAAATATCGCAGGCGGATTTGGCGGAAATATTCCAAAGGATAAAACGGCCGGAGCGTTGAGGCTTGGAACCTTGACCCCAGCCGGGGGTCTTGGAGTGTGTCCGGCATGGCCTTGACAAGGGCTTCAATTAATATTTAACTAAATTAAACTCAAGTTATTATTCAAAATTTATGCTTGATTTCAATATTTTATCAATTTGCTATCTTATTATAGGATGTCCCCGAAAATCAATACACGTTTTTTAAGGCGTCTGATAGGTCAGACAGTTCTTGCTTTGTCCCAGTGATTGTAATGGTCTTGGTTCCTTTGGGCGTTTTTTGAGTAACCGACAAATTTCTCGACTGAAGCATCTGCTGTATTTCTTGATGCGAGATGTTAATTACATGGGGACCCTCACTTGTACTGTATTTGATTTCAATTTTCACTTTACACTCCTATAATCATGAACCCCATACACATCAAAATGAGTGTATTTTATATACAAAAGGGCTGAGGAATAATAAAAATACTACTTAAATTGTAGTATAAATAATTCTTATATGTCAATATTAATTAAATTTTTTGGGAATATTAAAGGATGCCGCTTCGCGGCTTGATTTGTTGGGTTTCACTGGGCTTTACCCAAGCTATAGTTTTGCCAAGGCAATGCTGGATTCCCAACAAGGACGCCCGGAAATGCAATGAGGGCGCAGCAAGCACCGCCCCTACAGCCGCCAGGCGCTTGAGAATGGCAAATACAAATTTTACTGCCTTTGCGCGCAGCGCCATTGAAACGTTTTGATCAAACTTTTTCAAAAGTTTGCCGCCGGAGGCAAATCCTTTTGCTTTTTGCAGTAAACGAAAACAGGGCCGTAACGCCTTATTGGCGTCCGGCCCTGTGATCCCGAAAATAGCTTTTATGCAATGTTTTAAAGCTGCTGCAGTCCCCCCCAGGACTTGACGGCTTCGGCGCCTATCATGGCGAACGCGGGAGGCCTCCGAAGCCCCATCATTTACAGCCCCATAAATCTTGCCGCCACTATCTTCATGACTTCGTTGGTTCCAGCAAAAATAGGCAGGATGCGGATATCCCGCATGGCCTGCGCCAGGCCGAGGCTTTCCGCCATGGCGGGTTCGCCCACGATGCTGATGGCCCTGTCAATGGTGCGTTTGGCCAGGTCCGTGGTCCAGTATTTGGCCATGGAGACTTCCACCACCACCTGCTCTCCGGCCACGTGCTCGGCGATGAGCTTATCCAGGAATGCCCGGCCGAGTTTGGCCTCGGTGGCCATTTCCACCAGTTCAAACTGGATGGCCTGGAACTTGCTCAAAGGCTTGCCGTTGCGGGTGGTTTCCTTGCAGTACTGGATCATTCTTTCGGTCATCTGCTCTGCGGCGACGACCGCGCCGATGGCGCAAATGAGCCTTTCCTGCTGCAGTTTCTGCATGAGGATGATGAACCCGCCGCCTTTTTGGCCCAAAAGGTTTTCCTTGGGAATGCGGCATTTGGAAAAAAAGAGCTCCGACGTATCCTGGCTGTTGAAGCCCATCTTGTCCAGATGGCGTCCGCGCTCGAATCCCGGGCGATCCCCTTCCACCAGATACAGGGAAATGGCTTCGTAGGGATTTTCCACGTTGGGGTCCCTGGCCGCCACCACGCACAGGTTGGTGTTGATGCCGTTGGAGATAAAGGTTTTGGTTCCGTCGATAATAATGTCGTCCCCGTCCTCGACCGCCGTGGTGGACATGGAGGAAAGGTCGGACCCTGTGCCCGGTTCGGTCATGGCGACGGAGGATATGATTTCTCCGCTCACGCAGCCGGGCAGGAATTTCTTTTTCTGCTCTTCGGTGCCGAAGGTTTCGATGTAGGGCACCACGATGTCGCTGTGCAGCCCCAGGGTCAGGCCGCAGAAGCCGGTTTTGCCGATTTCTTCGGTGATGATGACCGAGTACAGAAAATCCATGCCGTGGCCGCCGTATTCCTTGGGCGTGGCCGTGCACAGATAGCCGTTGCGCCCCAGATCCCGCCATACTTCGGGAGGCACGATGTGGTCCGCTTCCCATTGCGGGATGTGCGGAATCACATTCTCGGCCAAATAAGCCCGAAACTGCTCGCGAAACGCGTGATGCTCCGGGGTGTATTGCAAGATTTCCATATTATATTCTCCAGAAAAACTCCGGGCTGGGCATGCGTTGCGTCTATTGCCAAGGCGCTGTCATTTACGAGGCTCAAACGTCAAACGTAGATTTGACCCCATTTTAGAGAGCGGCGGAAAACGACCCTCCCTGATCGTCAAAGGCGGTGATGGAAGAATACAGCTTCCATTCCTCATCATCCATATTGCAGTAGAAGGCCGCCGCCTCTCCGGGCTGAATCACCTGGCCGCCGGGCGGATACACGGTGGTAAGCTCCACCTGTTTTTCGCCTGCATCCAGGACAAAGCGGCTGAGCGCTTTAACCGGTTTTTCGCCAGCATTTTTCACTTGGATTTCCAGGTTTTGGTCGGGCAGGTTGCAGCATTTGAACCCGATGACGTCCTCAACGCTGGAATTCATGATGGCCTTGACTTCGAGCATGCCCAATGCCTCTGGGTAAACGGCCCCGGGCCGCCAAGGCGGTCCGGGGCCGCGGATGGGTTATCCGTCGTATTTTCCGACTATGGAAATGGCGCAAACGTTCTGGAACGGGAAGCCGCCCAGGTTGTGCGTGAGGCCCAGCCTGGGATTTTCGATCTGGCGTTCCCCGGCCTTTCCATGGAGTTGCAGGTACATTTCGTACAGCATGCGAAGTCCGGAAGCGCCGATGGGGTGGCCGAAGCACTTGAGGCCGCCATCCACCTGGCAGGGGACTCCGCCGCCTTTGAGGTCATAGAAGCCGTCCATGATGTCCTTGACCGCCTGGCCCCTTTCGGAGATATGGAGGTCTTCCATGGTCACCAACTCGGTGATGGAGAAGCAGTCATGCACTTCCATCATGGAGATTTCCTCCCTGGGGTTGGTGATGCCGGCTTCTTCGTAAGCCTTGACGCTGGCGTGGCTGGTGGTCATGAAATGATCGCCGTCCCAGTCATTGTATCCCACTTCCTCGCCGGAGGACAAGGCAAGCTGCAGGGCCTTGACCGTGATGAAATCCTTTTTGCCCATCTTCTTGGCGATTTCAGGCGTGGTGACAATGGCGCACGCCGAACCGTCGGACACGCCGCAGCAGTCAAAGAGTCCCAAGGGAGAGGCGATGATGGGCGCCGCCATGATCTGGTCTTCGGTGACTTTCTTCTGCAGGTGAGCCTTGGGGTTCAAGACGCCGTTGTCGTGGCTTTTGGCGGAGACGTGCGCCATGGCCCGTTTGAGGTCTCCGTCGGGGATCTTGTACTTGGCGGCGTAAGCGCTGGCGAGCTGGGCAAAGGAGCCCGGGGCCGTCAGCATGGGCCACCACTGCCACATGAGGGAGCCGGCGTTGGAGCCGCCGCCCGGCAGTCCGCCGTAACCGGTGTCTTTCAGCTTTTCCACGCCCAGAGCCAGGCAGATGTCATAGGCCCCGGAGGCGACCGCGTACACGGCGCCGCGGAAGGCTTCCGTACCGGTGGCGCAGTAGTTTTCCACCCTGGTGCAGGGGATGAAAGGCAGGCGCAGGGTTGTGGACAGCGGCACTGCGGACTTGCCTACGTTGACTTCATCCAGGCACGTGCCGAACCATGCGGCCTGGATTTCCTTTTTCTCAATTCCAGCGTCTTGTATACATTCCTGAAAAGCTTCCACCATCAGTTCTTCGGCGCCCACGTCCCAGCGTTCGCCGAAACGGGTGCATCCCATGCCGATGATAGCGACTTTATCTTTAATTCCAGTAGCCATGATGCGTCCCTCCTGTTATTTGGCGGTGAACAGTTTGTCGATGAGCTGGGATTTCATGACGTCGCCTTCGATCTTGAGCTTGCCGGAGTTGAACGCCGTCATGGGGTTCAGGGTTCCGGAAATCATGCCTACAAAATCGGCGTCTTCCATGATAATCGTGCAGGTCGCCTTGCCGGCCTTGCCTTCAGCCACCGTGCAGGTCTTGTCCTTGACCGTCACGTTCCATTCTCCGCCATTGCCGCCGGAAATGTTGAACTGAAACACCACGTCCACGCCTTCGGCCTTATCGGCATTGAATGTGTCGGCCATACCGGCGAAGATGTCGGCGGGCTTGATTTCGCCGCCTGCAGCGGGAGCTGCGGCTTCGGCGGCCGGAGCCGGCGGGGAGAGCATATCAAACATGGCTGTATTGAGGTCGTTAAGCTCCTTGGCCCCTTCCATGCTGTTGATGGCTTCCCAGTTATCGGCAATGTCTTCCAGGGTCGGAGGCGTATCGCCTTCTCCGAGTTGTACGGAAGGACCGGTCATGACGGCGGCCCGGTTGAAGTATCCCATGCCTGCGTTGAAGATCTGGCCGGATTCCTTGCAGTCTTCGGAGGCAAGGTACAGCACCATGGGAGACACGAACTCAGGCTTCATCTTGGCGAAAATCTCGGGCGGCATGATGTCTTCGGTGAGACGGGAGGCCGCGAGAGGCGCCACGGTGTTGACCTTGATGTTGTATTTTGCGCCTTCCAGCTTGAGGGTGTTCATGAAGCCCACCAAGGCCATTTTGGCGGCCGAGTAGTTGGTCTGGCCGAAGTTGCCGTAAAGGCCTGCGGCGGAGGTGGTCATGATGATGCGGCCGAAACCCTGCTGCTTCATGATGGAGAAGGCGGGCTTGGTCACATTGTAGGCGCCGTGCAAATGCACTGCCATGACGGCGTTCCAGTTTTCGGGCTCCATCTTGAGGAAGGACTTGTCCCGGAGGATGCCCGCGTTGTTGATGACGATGTCAATCCGGCCGAATGCGTCGATGGCGCTTTGGATGATGGCTGCGCCGCCTTCGGGGGTGGCCACGTTGTCGTAGTTGGCGACTGCTTCGCCGCCCATTTCCTTGATTTCCTCGACCACGTTGTCCGCCGGGCTGGCGCTGCCGCCGCCGGAGCCGTCACGGGCGCCGCCCAGGTCGTTGACCACCACTTTGCAGCCCCGGGAGGCCAGTTCCAGGGCGTAGGTTCTGCCCAGGCCGCCGCCGGCGCCGGTGATAACGGCCACGCGATCGTTGAAATTGATTTTATCCATTTCCGCGGCTGCGCCCGGAACCGGGGTTGCCTTCCAGAAATAATTGCGGAAGCCGCGATCCTTATCCCAGCAGCGGAGGCGGAAGACCATCTTCATGGGCAGGCCCACGCGGATTTCCTCCTGATCGCAGTCGGTGAAGTCGGCCATCATGCGGCCGCCGCCCTCAAACTGGATGAGGCCGTATTTGTTGGGCGGCTCAAAGGACACGGACAGCATGTCGGCGGTAAAGGTTTTGACCTTGGCCGGAGTGTCGATGAATTCCTGCTCGTCCTGGCTATAGAAGGCGCCGCACTCGGGATTCACACAGATATCCTGTTTGGGGAACTGCTTGGTTCCGCATTCGCGGCACTTGCCGCCCACCAGGCCCAGGAGCATTTTGCGCTTCCGCCACAGGACGGTCATGGCGGTCTGGGTTTCCGCTTCCGCACGGATGCCCATTTCGTTTTCCAGGAGGCCGCGGAAGATCAAGTACTTGGCGTAATTGTCCACGATCTTTTTGTTGGCGATGGTTCCTGCAAATCCGTCGCGCTCCGCCAGGTCGGCGATTTTATCCGTGACCTTGAAGACCAGGGCGTCCACGCCGTGGCCGTAACCGGCCACCACGATGATGTCGCCGGCTTTGGCGCCGTCCAGGGCGGAGGCCAGCATCACAAAGGGATGGGCCACGCCGCACTCGCCGCATTCCTTATGCAGGTTGCCGATGACCTGTTCCGGGGTTGCGCCCAGTTTTTTGGCGATCTTTTTATGTTCTGCGCCGAAGAAGCAGGGATAGATCAGCTTGCTGACGTCGCCGATAGCCACGCCGGCTTTTTCCATGGCGCCGGTGATGGCCTTGGGGATGAAATTGCTGTAGCCCATGTCCCTGGCCCAGCGTTCTTCCCACACATAGTCAAAGCGGTTGGATGCGCCGCGATAGTGATCGTTGAAGTCGTGGGATTCGGAATAGGAGCCCAGGAATTCCGCGATTACGTCGTCGCCGTTGCCGACGGCCATGGAAGCCGCGCCATCGCCGAACCACATTTCGTAAAAATAGGCGCCCTTGGTCTCCCGCTTGTCGGAAGCGGTGACCAGGATGTTTTTCTTGTTACCGCCGGACACGGCGTCCAGGGCCGTAATCAGGGCGGAAGTGCCTGCTTTTTGGGAGCCCACAACGTCCGTGGCCAGAAGGCCGTCGGACAGATTCAGGGCTTCCTTGATAACGCCCGCGTTCTGCCTGTCGGAGAAAGGCAGGGTGGTGGAGGCCAGGTAAACGGCGTCCAGTTTCGATTTATCCATCCCCTTGAGGCAGTCCTGGGAAGCGGACACAGCCATGGTGAGGGCGTCTTCGTCCCAGTTGCACATGGACCTTTCGCCCTGGGCCACCACCATGATGGCCGGTGCGAACCAGCCCATGCTCTGGAAAATGGCCATACGGTCCAACCTCAAGCGAGGAATGTATGCTCCATATGAGGTGATGCCTATCATAGTTCCTCTCCTTATATCTTTGGTGTTTCGTAATCTTGGTTGTTCCGGCCCTTTATTTAAAAAGGAGCCTTGTTCGGGTTTGGGACTCTACGCCTTGAACAGCTTTTCAAGAAGCTGGGATTTCATGACGTCTCCCTCGATTTTCAGCTTACCGGAAGTATAAGCCTGCATGGGATTCAGGGTTCCGGCCGTCATGGCCATGAAGTCTTTGTCTTCCATGATGATGACGGTGGTGGGCTTGTCGTGTTTGCCCTCGGAGACCTTGCAGGTCTTGTCCTTGATCACGGCATTCCATTCCCCGCCGGTTGCGCCGGAAATGCTGTACTGGAATACAACGTCCACGCCGTCGGCTGCATCGGGCTGGAATGTGCTTTCCAGCATGGCGAATGCGTCGGCCGGAGTGGCCGGGCCCGCCGCTGCAGCTGCGCCGCCGGACGGAGGCGCCTGGAAGGCCATCATAACGTCGCCGACCTGGGCGTTGAGTTCAAAGTATTCCTTGCCGTCCTTGAGCGAGCCTATATTGGCCATGGAGGCTTTCACGTCGTCGCAGGTGGGGATGTCGTCGCCCTGTCCCAGAACGGCGCCCGGGCCGGTAACCACGGCGGCGCGGTTGAAGAAGCCCATGCCCACATTGTAGATGCGGCCGGTTACGTCGCATTCGTCGGTGCAGAGGTACAAGGTCATGGGAACCACGTATTCGGGTTTGGCCTTGTTGAAGATTTCCTCGGGCATGATGTCTTCGGTGAGACGGGAGGCGGCCAAGGGCGCCACGGTGTTCACCTTGATATCGTATTTATTGCCTTCGATTTTGAGGGTGTTCATGAAACCGACCAGAGCCATCTTGGCGGCCGAGTAGTTGGTCTGGCCGAAGTTGCCGTAAAGGCCGGCGGCCGAGGTGGTCATGACAATGCGGCCGAACCCGTTTTGCTTCATGATGGGGAAGGCGGCCTTGGTCACGTTGTAGGCGCCGTTCAGATGCACGTTGAGGACGGCGTTCCAGTTTTCAGGCTCCATTTTGACAAAGGACTTGTCCCGGAGGATGCCCGCGTTGTTGATGACGATGTCCACCTTGCCGAAGGCGTCCACAGCGGTCTTGATGACATTGGCGCCGCCTTCGGGCGTGGCCACGTTATCGTAGTTGGCGACCGCTTCGCCGCCGGCGGCCTTGATTTCATCCACCACGGCGTCGGCTGCGCTGGAGCTTGCGCCCGTGCCGTCGCGGGAGCCGCCCAGGTCGTTGATGACGACTTTGGCGCCGCGTTTGGCCAGTTCCAGGGCGTAAGCCTTGCCCAGGCCCGCGCCCGCGCCGGTGATGACCGCCACACGGCCGTCGTAGCGGATTTGCTCTTCCACCACGTCGCCGTATTCAAACACGCCCTGGTCGATGACCACGTCGCCGTTTTCCTGGTTGATGACGCGCCACACGGCCGTTCCTTCGCCGGTTTTCCAGATTTTAATGGCGATGGGAATTCCGGGGTACAGGGTCTTGGAGAAGCGGCACTTGAGCCTGCGGACCTTTTCGGGCTCGCCGGGGCACAAGGAGTTGATCAGTGCGCGGCATGCATAGCCGTGGGTGCACAGGCCGTGCATGATGGGCATTTCAAAGCCGGACATTTTGGCGAATTCCGGATCGATATGAAGCACGAACACGTCGCCGGACATCCGGTACAGTAAGGGAGCGTCCTTGGAGGGATGCTCTTCCACCACAAAGTCGGGGTCCCGGTCCGGGTACTCCACCACTTCCTTGGGAGGAGCTTCGCCGCCGAATCCGCCGTCCAGGCGGCCGAACAAGGTGGTCTTGGCCGTGAAGAGCTTTTTGCCCTTGGCGTCCCTGGACACGCTTTCGCCGACGATGATGGCGCCTTTTTTACCGGCTGCGGCCAGATCGTAATACTTGGTGACCGCCCCTTCGCTCACCAGCTTGCCCGAAGTCGGGATGGGCCTGTGAAAGATCAAATCCTGTTCGCCGTGAAGGAGACCCGCCAGATTCACGTTGGAATTCGCCCCAATGTGGCTTAAAAACTCAAAAACCGCCGCAATGGAGAAACTGGGGATGACCTTCAGGTCTTTCTCGTACACATAATCGAGTTCATCGAACCCGGCGCCAACGCCCAATGCGTAAAGGACCACATCCTTCCAGGTGTAATCCTTCTCTATCGGGCCGATTTTCTTGCCGATTGCATCCATGTTTAGAGCCATGTTACTACCTCCTTTACAGTGTAAGTCCGTCTAATGCTACACTTTTGATCGACTGCCGTAACTGCAAATTTGTGGAGGCGAACCTGGAACTATTCAGAGGGGTCCTGGGCCTTCGTTGCTTGCGTAAATGCAGGAACCAACACAAAACCCAAAGTATCTTTCACCACCCTCACATAGTCCTCGTGGTTCACATCCAACAGAACCTTGAAAAACCCTTCCCCCGATATGAAATTATGGATTGAGTTCATCATTGCCAACATCTTCATTTTCGCATCCACAGGCAAGGCCTTCTTGTCATTCACCAGCCCCATGGAATAAGCTATATTCCCCATGGTTTCAGGCACTTTTACTTCCAAGACCGATTCGTGCCGGGTTTTAGTGAAATAACGGTACAGCGTCAGGTTGGAAATTTCGGGATTTTCAAAAAGATAATCCGTCATGATGTCCAAGGCGATGGTCAACCTGTCCGCCAAAGGCTTGCCGTGAATGATGTGCTCGATTTCCACCAGTTTCGACCGCAGATCCTCAAAAATGTCCTGGACGACCGCTTCGTACAGGTCGCCTTTTTCCCCCCAGTGATAATACAGGGTGGAAATGTCGATCCCCACCTTTTGGGCGATCATGCGGGTTGTGGTGCCGTGGAAACCGTATTCTCCAAATATCTTGCGAGCGTCGCGCAGAATTCTCCCTTTCATGGAGTCCGGATCCTTGCGCGCTTTTTCCAGTGCTGTAAGCAGGGTTTCTGCTCCTTTATTGTAGTGAAGAGTAATTCAAGCCTTCCCTTTCCCGGGCGGGAATTGATGAGGGCAAGGCGCATTCAAAGGCTGTCATAAGCCTTTATTTCCAGGCGAAACGGAATAACAAAGCAGGTGATTCCAATAAAGCGTTTCCATCAAGCGCTGGAAACATTCATATGCAGGAAAACAGACCCGTGTGTCAAGCAAATAATTGCTTTCCATCCATGTGAAAAAAATAACTTTTGAACGGATGGTGAAATTCCAAGGAATTACGCAATCCTAAGAAAATCCGGCGACTAAGTGAATGCTTTCACAATCTCCCCTGACGCGCTTTTACAGGAGGCGGGCCGTCCGGATTCGGGGAGGGCCGCGGGAACAACAGGTGGATAACCAGGCTCTTCAGAAGGATTTTTCGACAGATGCAGCATTATATACGGGGGGGGCGGGATGGCTTGGAGTTGAGGGAAACGGGCTTTTTGACGGGGGGTTTTGGGTGGACCCAAGGCGCTTTGATTGTTCTCAACCTGTTTTCCGTAAGGGCGGAGGCGGAACTATACACTATAGATTATCTATATATTAACTTCTAACTATACATTGAAATCACTCTCTGGAAAAATGGAATAAATCCATATTTTAAAGGGATTAATCAAAATTTGTGACAAAGTATATTGACTTAACAGTCAAGGTTATGTTAGACGAATTAGTCAATAAGGGAGATCCGCGGCGCCCCGCCTTGATGCGCCGCTCGCCTCCCGGCCTTGCACACACAAACCTATGGAGGGGAAACGCATGACAAAGAGATCCGTATTTAAAGTCCTGAGTCTGGTTATTGCAACCCTGATCGCGGCCGCATCCGGGGCCTACGCCATGAGCCCCAAGCCCACCTGGCCGGAACAGCATACCATTGACTATAATCACGTCATGCGGGACGGCCTGGGCGGCTGGAACATCCTGCAGGATGATTATCGGGCCTTTAACGCCCTGGATGGCTTCTCCCTGGAATGGGACTATTATTCCTTTCACGACGACGACGGCAAGTTCACCGGCGTGGTCGGGATCGTAGTGGCGGATCCGGAAGGCAGGCTGGGCGGCAGCGAAACCTTTTCGGCCCTCAACCTCATGCCCTCGGGAGTGAACTTCGCCTTGTACGGCAAGTTCCCCGGCAAAGAGCCGATCGCCATTTACACGCCTCTCGGCCTGGGCCACGACGTGGGCGTGAACGAACGCTCCCTGTACGCCGAAGGCGAGGACGGGATTTTTATTGAAGAAATTCCGGTTCGGGGCGAGGACGGCGAGCCCGACGTCATGATCATTCGGGGAAACAACGGAGCCTACTCCTGGGATTTTTCCGTAAACCAGGGATTCACCGACTATGCGCCCTTAAAGCCCGAAACCTGGGTGGTGGGCAACGATACCGACGCCCTGCTGCCGGACGAACACTGGACCGTCAACATGCTGTGGCCCACCACGGAAGTCCGGGGAAGCATTACGGATCTTTCCACGGGCGAAACCACGGAAATCAACGGGCACGGATACCGGGAAAACTCCTTCGGCAGATGGGCCTTCGTCCTGGGCGGCTGGGACTTCGCCTTCATGTCCGATCCCGAAACCCATGTGCAGTGGGCCTTCCAGACCTATCATTTTAACACCACAAACCTGGACTACGTGGACGTGGACTTTCTGGATAACGGCAATCCGGTCGTTCAACGCTTTCACGCGGAGGACGGCGAGCTTGGCTGGGTGCACGGAGACTGGCAATGGGATGAAGAGGCCCGCCAGTACCTTCCCACGGATCTGACGGTCGTCGGCAAAAACGACCAGTACACCGTGGAAGCCTACGTGAACATCGGCGCCAATTACGCGCCCATGCTTTCGGATGTAACCTTTATTGTGGAGACATATTGCATCTTCGCCCAGATGCCCTGGATTACCGGCGTGATCAAAAGAACGGAGACCGGCGAGGTCGTGGCGACCTTTGAAGGCCAGGGCGGCGGAGAATTTTCGGTCATGCGGAGCTTTTGCGCCAACGAGCCCAGCCTGGACGTGAAGAAAAACATCTTCACCAGCACATTCTCCCATCCCATGCCCGAATAACCGATTTGCGGAAAGGGAAGCCAGGCCTTTTTCGCAAGGATAGGACCATGTTCTATCCCCCTCAAGGGGGCTCGCTGTCGGCGGCGGGCCCCCTTTCTTATTGGAGTTCGCCAGCCGCGGGGGCCTGTCACTGCGAGGGCGCGGCAAGCAGCGCCCCTGCTTATGGGTCTTTTTTAACTTTTGGGGACATCCTTAACTCTTTTGATACGTCTCCTCAAACATCCGGAGCAGTTCTTTTCGCCACGTACCGCTATTTTTGTATGATAATTGGGATGGGTGGAAATATTCAACGTCCATTGCCGCATTCAGCCTTTTGGTTTTTATGCTTCCTTTAAATGATTTGTTTTTCTTGTTCAAATTCAAGGCGATATGCCTCAGCGCCGCCGGATTCTCAGGGGCGTGCCCAGCCCTGATCCGGCTTTCATCCTCCCGGAATGCAATGTCAAGAACCCAATGCACTGAGTTTTCTATACCCCCAATGACTGCGTACGGCCTCCCCTTATGCAGCGTATTATGATGCCTGGGGTCGTTTACTGTCTCGAATAAGTATTTCATTATATTATACATATATCGCCAGATTCAGCGCCTTGGAGCCCGTTTTTTTTACATGCGTATGCCCTGCCCTCGGCCTCCTGGAGGAATCTAGGCCTTTATTCGGCTTTGGGGGTGTGATAACATACAGGTTTATGAAAAGATTGTTCAGAATACATGTAAACCTTTTGGTTTTGTTCATGATTCCGGGCCTGCTTATGGCTTCCCCCGGCAAGGACTGGACTGTCGCCAAGGTAAAAATTGAAGGCCTGGAAACCGTCTCCGTCAAAATGGCCAAGGCGGTGCTTTCCGTTCGCCCCGCCAACATCAGGCCTTGGGTGAAAGATCAGGTTTTTGCGCAGTCCCTGGTGGATGCGGACATCAAAAACCTGACCCAGCTTATGGAGCAGGAAGGGTATTTTGAATCCCAAATCGATTTCACCCTGAACGAAAATCCGGACCGGGAAAAAGTCTCGGTCATCTACAAAATAGTAGAAGGCCCTCCGATTCTGGTGGACTCCATGGATGTGGAGGGACTGGACGGCTTGTCCGAGAATCTAAGGAAGAAAATCATTGAATTCACTCCCTTGAAAAAAGGGGAGCGGCTGCGCACCGAGCCCTACGGCCAGGCCAAAGACAAGATCATCGACTTATTGAACACACACGGCTATCCCCACGCAGCGGTGACCGGGTCCATTATGGTCAACAAGCAGGAAAAGACCGCGGCCGTAACTCTTAAGGTGGACCCTAAGGGATATTATTTGTTCGGGCCGGCTTCCGTTGCAGGCCTGGAGAAAACCAATCCCAACGTTATTCTTTCCCGCGTGACTTTTGAAGAAGGAAAGATGTACACCCGCAAAGAGCTTGAAGAAACCCAGCGGGAAATATTTTCTTTGGGCTTTCTCTCCAAGGTCGGGGTGAAAACCTTGGAAACCAAAGAGCAGGTGGAAAGCGCAGCGCCGCCCACGCCGGAAAATCCTGGCAGCCTGCCTTTGGAAATAACCGGGGAGTACAAAAAGTTTAAAAGCGTACGGTTCGGCATCGGTTACGGCACCGAGGAAAAGCTGCGGCTTTCGGCCGGATGGCGGCACAGGC
This sequence comes from Desulfatibacillum aliphaticivorans DSM 15576, assembly GCF_000429905.1. Taxonomy (NCBI): domain Bacteria; kingdom Pseudomonadati; phylum Thermodesulfobacteriota; class Desulfobacteria; order Desulfobacterales; family Desulfatibacillaceae; genus Desulfatibacillum; species Desulfatibacillum aliphaticivorans. Next base: position 225,278 of record NZ_AUCT01000008.1, read on the forward strand.
ATTTCACCTCCCAGGCCACGCAGCTTGATTTATCCGTAAAAACTTCCGAAATCCTGCAAAGCGCCCAGGCCGAGTTGTGGCAGCCCTATTTTTTTTCCAAAAAGCAGGAGTTTAAAAACACGCTCGGCGCCAAGCGGGAGGACGAAATCAGCTACATCGACCTTTCGTTTTTCAACGAGGCCTCCGTCACCCGCAAGCTATCCAGGTATTGGAGCGGAACCATAGGGCATCAATTGGAGATGCACAGGCCCGAGGAATACTCCCTGGACCTTCAAGGAGATGAAACCGAGGCGGAAAACAATTACCTGGTTTCGTCCCTGGCTTTGGGTTTTGAAAGAGACTCGCGGCCAAAAGTGCTCATCCCCCGCTCCGGGACTTTTCTCTCCACCCGGTACTGGTACGGATCTTCCTCGTTGGGCTCTGAAATAGATTATTATAAGTTGTCCGTGGAAGGTTCCATCCTGATTCCCCTGGGCCAACGTTTTGTGCTGGCCTCCAGGGCCGGTTTCGCAGGAATCGAGACCTTGGAGGATACGGAAACCGTGCCCTTGTTCATGCGTTTGTTTTCCGGCGGCACCCACAGCGTTCGGGGCTACGAATACCAGCACCTGGGTCCTGTGAATGACGACGGGGAATACATGGGCGGCCAATCCCGGTGGGAGGGCTCCATAGAGCTGCGGTTCCCCATTTACAAAAAAATTACCGGAGTCGCCTTCACCGATTGCGGCTCGGTCCTGGAAGACCCGTTTTCCTTCGACGGCAGCTCGTTCCGCTACACGGCCGGTCCGGGCATCCGGTACGAGTCTCCGGTGGGCGCACTGAGCCTGGACGTGGGCTATCAGTTGAATCCCCAGGACGATTATGCAGACACATACCGCGTTCATTTCAGCGTGGGCCAGGCGTTTTAAATGAAACGAATTTTTAAAATATTATTGTGGGCGCTGCTCGTTTTTTTAATCTTCGGCTTTATTGTCGTCCCCCTGGCGTTGCGCACGGATTTCGTCCAGGAGCGGCTCACGCAATACGCGGAAAACGCGACCAAAGACCTGCCCGTCTCCATTTCGTTTTCGCGAATCATGCCGGACGTCCTATCCCGTGTTACCGTCGAGGGTCTGAAGATATCAGCCCAAAATGAGGTGATTTTTCGGGCGGAGAGCGTAACGGTAGGGCCTTTGCTGCCCGGGGTCCTGGGCGAGGAAATTACCCTCGGCCATGTAATCGTGGACAATCCCACGGCCAACCTGGTCAGAAACCCGGACGGATCCTGGAATGCGGCCTCCTGGTTTCCTCCTTCGGAGAACACGGAAGACGAAGAGCCCTTTAATCTGACTCAGTTTCCCGTCTCAATATCCCGGGCGGAAATCAAAAACGGCCGGATTCAGGTCAGAGTTCATGGGGAGGACGGCGCGGTTCTAATGGACAAGCCTTTTCAGTTGGACCTGAAAGGCCGCCTTAAGCCCTTTGCCGCCGTGGTGAACAACCTGACCCTGCGGGAAGCCGGCAAGGATAATGCGGATTTCCTGACCTGTAAAGGCGTGTACGACCTCAAAGACGACGCCGAGACCCAGGTGCAGATTAAAGGGGAATCGCCCTCTCTGGCGCAATGGCGGGCTTTGGCGCCCGGCCTGCCGGATTTGGAAAACCTGAAGATTTCCCTGACCGCTCATGGGCCGTTGGATAAGCCTGAATTCACCTATGCTTTGAAGTGCGATCCGGAGCAAACCGTGGAAGGGGCCGCCAGCCTGGATTTATCAGGCCCTGAATTTGCGATGAAAGCCAATGCCGCGGTCGGCGGCTTAATCCTGGATGATCTGGCGCCCGAGGTTCCTGGACAGGCCAGCGGAAAGATCAAGGCCTCCATGACCGGCATGTGGCCTGATTCGGACATTAAGGCGGAGGTCATTATCCAGCCTTCCCAGGTCCTTTCTTACGCCGTAAGCAAAGGCAGGATCAGCCTGGACTATAACCGGTCCGGCGACGCGGACCTTTCCCTGAGCTCCCAGGTCAACCTGGCGGAGCTCAAGCTGACGGCCAACGGAAACGCCAAAGGCCTGCTGGACCAGGACGCTCCGCTCTCTGTGCAATTCCATGCCGATGTGCTAAACGCCGACCCCAGGAAGCTGGCCATGGAAACCCAAGCGCCTTCCGGTGACTTGAATTTCACCCTGAACGGTCAGGCGGACAAGGCGGCGGGCCAGAGCCTCGGAGAAACGCTTCTTACCTTTAACGCCGGATTTTCCCCGTCCCGCCTGGAGAAATTGGAAATCAATTCAGCCTCCATCAACGGCGTGCTGGACAACCGGGGCGTGGAGGTTCGCTCGGCCAATGTGCAGGGCCACGGCATGGAGCTTAATCTATCGGGCAAGGTGGATTACGAGGCCCAGGGTCTTGCCAAAGCAAAGGCCAAAATATCTGATCTGGCCGGCCTGACCAGCCTGTTCCTAAAGCAGCCCATTCCGGGCGCAGCCAACCTAAGCCTGACGGCTAAAGGCGACCTGGCCGATCCTGACCTCCAGGGGGAAGTCACGGCCGAGCTACCCGATCTTGCTGGTGTATCTGAACAATTCCTTAAATCCGCCGTCAAAGGCTCGGCCAAAGTCAACCTAAAGGCCAAGGGCAAATGGAAAAATCCAACCATAGACGGCCGGGTGCAGCTTGCCTTGCCTGATTTGTCCGGGCTTGCCGCGCCGTATCTGGAGGACCCGCTTAAGGGCGCAGCCGATGTGGATTTGTTCGCCAAAGGCCCGGCCTTGAATCCGGCGCTAAGCGGCGAAATTTCCATGCGCGGAGTAAAGTATTTGGATTACGCGTTTGATCAGGGGAATTTTAAGGTCAAGGCCGCCATAGAACCCATGGCCGTTTCCGTCCAGGGCGGCGTTAAGGCCTTGAATCTGGCGGGGCAAACCCTCGACTCCCTGGCCCTGGACGTGGATCTGGAACAAAACGACCTGACCTTTACCTTAAATGGAAAGGGCGGCGCGGCGGACAGCATAAATGCCAAGGGCGTCCTTGCCGGCTACCGGCAGCTTAAAAAAAAGTTGACCTTATCCAGCCTGGAGTCGGTTTATCAAGGCAAGCGGGCCGCGCTTGTCAAACCCGCTGTTTTGGAAATTGCGCCGGATTCCGTAAAAACTTCCGGCTTGGAACTGGTCTGTGAGGAGCAAACTCTGTCGGTCCAGGGCGGTTATTGGTTCAACGGAAACCTGGATGCCTCCGTAAGTCTTCCGCAAGCGGATCTCTATCGGTTGTCTGAGATTTTGCAATTGTCCAGGCCTTTCAACGGGGCTGGTGACGCCTTCCTGGCCGCAAAAGGCTCCCTGGAAAAGCCGGAGGTCAGGTTTGAGGTCAACGCCCAAGAGGTCAGCATCGACAAGGATCTGCCCGGGCTGTCCCTCCGGGCGACGGGTGTTTATGAAAAAGGCCTTGCTTCCGTGAGTGCGGATTTGGTTCCGGAAACCGGCGGCAAGCTGGAATTTAATTCTACCTGCCCCATGGAGCTGGGGCTGCCTCTGAAAGACGACTTTTTGCCCCGCAGCGGATTGCAGGCCTCCATCAAAGGCCAGGGGCTGGACCTTGCCTTTCTCCCCCAATGGGTGGACGGCCTGGACGTCCTGGAAGGCGTCCTGAACCTGGAGGCCGCCGCTTCGGGAGACCCACGCTCTCCTATATTGCACGGTTCAGCCTCCATGGCCGCCGACAATATGGTTGTTGAAGAATGGCAAGATCCCATTACGGACTTGAAAGCCCAATTGGAATGGACTCCCCAGCTTGTCTCCATCAAGGATTTGTCCGCACGCACCCAGAAAGAAGGCGAGCTTCACGGCTCGGGAACCGTGGCTCTGGATAACTTCAAACCCACGGATTTCAACCTGGCCCTGCAAACCCGTAAATTTGATCTGTCCTACTGGGGCATGATAACGGCCAGGGCGGATTCGGACCTAAAGCTGGTGGGCATGTGGCCGGATATTGACCTGACCGGCCAGGTGAAGGTGGGCAAAGGGGAATTCCGGCTTGACCGCTTTATGGCGGAAATGCGCCGCAAGGTGGCCGTGGAAAAGGACGTGCGCATCGTGGGCGAAGAAGTGGAGGAAAAGGAATCCCCCATCAAGCCCATGGGCCTGAACCTGGATGTGAGCATAGAAGGCCCCATGTGGATACGGGGCGAGGGCGCCCAGATTCAGGCGGGGGGAGACCTGAACGTGACCAAAGAGCGTCAGTCCGACGCCATCCGCACCCGAGGATATCTGGAAACCAAACGGGGCGTGTACGAGTTCCGCGGCAAGAATTTCGACGTGGAAAAAGGCCGTGTGGATTTTGTGGGCCTTTATCCGCCCGACCCCATCCTGGAGATTGTGGCCGCTTACAAGGTGGCCGGCGTGACTATCTATTTGGAGATAGGCGGAACGCCTTCCTCCATGATCATCACCCTGTCCGCGGATCCGGAGCTGGATCAAACGGATATTGCGTCCCTGTTGATTTTCGGGAAAAGGGCCTCGGATTTGAGCAGCGGAGAATCCAAATCCCTGGAAGAGCAGGGCGCCGCCATGCTGGCGGCCAAGGCTTTGGATGAATTCAAGCAGATTGTCGGCGCGGACGTTCCCGTGGACATGCTGAGCGTGCGCAGCAACGGCGAAGGAAACGGCGGCCAGGATCTGGTGGTGGGCAAATATTTGTCGCCCAAGCTGTTTGTGACCTATCGCCGGGGGATTTCCTCGGAAAGCGCCAACGAAGTCCAGTTGCAATATCAACTCACGCCAAAAATCTCCGTGGAAAGCCAGATCAGCCAATCCGAGTCCGGCGTGGACCTGTTTTGGAATTACGACTATTAAAATGCGAATAATTTGACAGTTTTTCCGGACCTCTGGTAATCTGAAAATATTGGCGGTGGGGCGCTTTTGCGGCTATTGAAGGCTGCGGCAGGGAGATTAACCTGGTGATGAAATCTGCGCCAATATTGATTGTGGACGACGACCCGGGAGTCCGGCATTTGCTCAAAGAAGGGCTTTCGGCCTGGGATTATCAGGTCGTCGAAGCCCAGGACGGTTTGGAAGCCTGGGAGATCCTGAAAGAAACTCCCGTCACGCTGGTGATCTCGGACTGGATGATGCCCGGCATGGACGGTGTGGAGTTGTGCCGCCGGATTCGTTCGCATCCTTTTCCTTCCTATGTTTACGTTGTTCTTCTGACCGCAAAATCCCAAAAAGACGACCTGCTTCAGGGCATGGAGGCCGGCGCCGACGACTTCATGGGCAAGCCCTTTGCCATGGCCGAGCTTAAGGCCAAGCTGGCGGCGGCCAAACGCATCCTTAATCTGGAGCGCAGCCTGGAAGAGAAAAACGCCAAACTCCAGGACATGTATAAAAAGCTCAGCAAGACGCAAGACCTGCTGAACAAGGACATTGCCGCAGCGGCCTGGATCCAGCAAAGCCTGCTGCCCAATTCCGGCGCCGTTTACGGCTTTCGCTTTGACTCTTTGTTCATGCCCTGCAAGGTGATCGGCGGGGATATTTTCAACTATTTTCCGGTGGACCGCCACCATTTGGCCTTTTACTCCCTGGACGTTTCCGGCCACGGCATCCCTGCGGCCATGCTGTCCGTCACGGTCAACAAAACAATCACCAGCATGCCTTTTCACGAGGCCCGGTTTTTTTCAGGCTCGGACGGCGCCGAATACAGCCGCAGCATTTCGCCCCAATCCATGGCCAATGAGCTGAATCTGCTTTTTCAGCGCACCGAGACTGTGGAGCAGTATTTTACCATGGTCTACGGCATTGTGGATCGCAGGAACGGAAATATCATCCTTACCCAGGCGGGGCATCCCTATCCCATTTTGATCCCCGACCACGGGAAAGCCCGTTTGTTGGGGAGCGGCGGCCTGCCCGTGGGCCTTTTGCCGGACGCCGAGTTTACCGAGGACCTGTATAGAATCGAGCCCGGAGACAGGCTGTTTTTGTATTCAGATGGAATAACGGATTGCCTGGATCAGGAAGGAAATAGATTTTCCCAGGAAAGACTTGTAAACTTTTTATCTGAAAAACGCGACTTGACGTTAAAGGACCTGATGCGAAGAATGGGGGAGGAGCTTGTGCATTTCCGCGGAGACCCCAACTTTGAGGACGACGTCTCCCTCATGGCAATGGAGCGGTTTAAAGAGTAAAAGCTGATTTGCATTGATGGAAAGGAAAATCTCCATGAAAAAACTGTTTATAACGATTGGGATTATCGCCTGCTTTCTGACGGCAGGCTGCAATACTTATAGGGCCCAGCCCTTGTCTTTTAAAACCCCGACCAGCTATGAGAATTCCATGAACGTCGCCGGCGCGGACATAGCGGCCAAGGCCTATTTCGATCCCCAGGAAGCCAAGGAAACCTTTGGCTTTGATATTCGCGAATCCGGACTGATTCCCGTGCTGGTGGTTTTCGACAATCAGGGAGGCGTTCCCTTTTGGATTAACGGCGAGCAGACCTTCCTGGAGGACCAGGAAGGCAATATCTGGCCTGTACTGGCCGATAGAATCGCCTACGAGCGGGTGACCAAATACGCGAACACCAATGAAATTTTCAAGTCCGCCGGGAAAAACGCGCTGTTGGGAGCTGCCGCCGGGGTTATAATCGGGGCGGCCGTGGGCGTGGTCACAGGCGACTCGGTGGGCGAGAGCATCGGCAAGGGCGCGGCCATTGGCGGCGCCTCGGGCGCTGCTTTGGGCGGCGCTTCCAAGCTGGACAGCAACGAGGCCAGCAACCGGATTATAGACGATCTGGAATCCAAAACCCTGGAGAACAAGGCTATTCCGGGCCAGGGGCTGGCCTACGGCTACATCTTTTTTCCGGGAGAGGCCGAATCCATCAAGACCTTACGTTTGCAGATCAACGAATACGGGGACGAGGGGAAAAGCTATAATTTAAGGTTCGCCCTGCAATAAGGCGGGCCGACCCGGAAAAACGTTTGACGCCAAGTTGCTATCAGTCGAGTATTCGCACTAACCGTGGAGAAACAAGCAACCTCATAGATTGCTTTTGCCACATTTGTGCGTCATCCCCGCAAGGGCGATCCGCTTTTCGGGATCGTCCGCAAGCGGGGACCCAGCGTCATTTTTGACTCCCCTTGGAATCGAATTACTTGTGTGAAGCGATTTGGTATTATTCGTCGTCCGCGTCTTCAGGAGGGGCGCCTTCTTCCACGGCTTCCTTGACCGCCCTGTACACGTCTTTGAAAGTCTCCGGAAACGAAGCCGGGGAAACCCGTCCGACCTCGATGAACTTGACCACGATTTCTTTGCTGACGTTCAGAATTTTTTCTTCAATAGCCATGCTAATCGCCTTGTTTTTCAGGACCGTGTTGCGGCCCTTATATTTCCAGTTCCCAACCTTCCCTGGCAACATAGGTTTGGGGAAAATCAGCCCGGGCCTTTTTTTGCATTGCGTCCAGCATTTCGTCGGTATGGTTGGGATGGTGATGAAAAAGATGGAGGGATTTCACGTTGGCCGCTCTGGCCAGCTTGATGCCCTCTTCGTACGTGCTATGTCCGTATCCCTTGAAATTGGGGTATTCCTCGGGCGTGTATGTGCTGTCGTAAATCAGAATGTCCGCGTCCTTGCACAACGGGGTCAGCTTGTGGTCCACGGAGTCGTAATGCTCCGTATCCGTCGCGTAAACCACGGATTTTCCCTTCCACGTCACCCGATAGGCGAAAGATCCTCCGGGATGATTCATCTCGGCGGTTTCTATGTCCACCTCGCCGATTCTATGGCCCACCCCTTCCTCCAGGGCCTTGAATGTGATGCGGGAGGGCATTTGGCTGAGCAGGACGGGAAAATTTTGATATTGCTGCTGGTAATGCATGGCGGTTTCCAAACCCTTGTTGATCTGGTGCGCGCCCATGATGCGGATGACGTTGCCCTGGACGTATCCCGGAGAAAAAAACGGAAAGCCCTGGATGTGGTCCCAGTGGGTGTGGCTGATGAGCAGCGTGGCGCTTCCCTTGCCGTTGCCGAAACAGGAGTCCGCCAGTTCATCGCCCAGGACGCGCAGGCCTGTGCCGGCGTCCAGGATGACCAGTTCCTCGCCGCACCAGACGGCCACGCAGGGCGTGTTTCCCCCATAGCGGATGGTGCTTTGGCCGGGCGTGGGTACGGTTCCCCTTACTCCGTAGTATTTGATTTTCATGTGTTTTGCCCTCAGGGGTCTGTATCTACCAAAGGCCCGGAAGGCGTGTCAAGCAAACTGAAGGCCAAGGACGTAAAATATTGACGCATTTTCTCCCATCAGGTATAGACCCAATACCGTGCATGGACCGGGCCTTTAAAGCCGCGGCCTTGCAATTTCTCCGGGGGCGGCCCCGGAAAGAAAAAAAGGGGCGAGCAAAATGAGCGAAAAAGTCAAGCTCAGGGCGGACGGCCCGGAAACCGTAGACGCTTCCGTGCTGGAAACCATTGATTACCAATACCAAACATCCAGGGACATCGACATCCGGATCGATCAGCCGGAATTCACCTCCGTGTGTCCCATGACCGGGCTTCCCGATTTCGGGACCATCATTATCAACTATTGCCCGGATAAAAAAATTGTAGAGCTGAAGTCTCTCAAGTACTACTTTCTCCAATACCGCAATGTGGGAATTTTTTACGAGCATGTGGTAAACCGGATTCTCGAAGACCTGGTGAAAGCCCTGGAGCCTAAAAGGCTGGAAGTGGTGGGCGACTTCACCCCGCGCGGAGGCATCAGCACCCAGGTTAGCGCCAAGTACGTCAAATAATCCAACCAGGCGGAGTGTAATGACAAAATTTGTCCGTATCTCAACCGTTCTGACCATTTTTCTGGCCCTGGCCCTTTTGGGCTCCGGGTGCTCCACCGTCAACTTTTATACGTCTTCCCCCCAGGAATTGGCCCAGGAGCTTATGGGGCCTCCCGGGAAATTGAAAAAACAGGTCATTGTGGCCCAATTTTACAATCCATCCCAGGCCCAGGATCTGGATTTGACCGCACTGGTGGGCGATCCCTTGAAAGCCCGTTTACAGGCCAAGTGCAACCGGACCTTTGTCCAGGATTCGCCCAGAGTTGAGTACCTGGTTTCGGAGCATTTCGGCCCCATCACCGGCGTGAACAGAAACCTGGCCCTCATGGCCGAAGCCAGAGCCGTAGGCGCGGGCATTGTGGTCACCGGTTCTTTGTGGAAGGTCGCCCTGGAGGAGGAGAGAAAAGGCATTTATCCCTTTCGAGAGAATGTCAAGGTCATCAGAGTCAGTCTGGACCTGTGGATGTACGACTCCCTGACCGGCTCCAAGATCGAAGACGCCAGAATTTTTTCCAGTAAGCAGTTGAAGGACGGCGAAGACTTCGAGACCGTTGAGTGGAAACAGGAGATTTTTTCCGATATCGTCAAGCAAACCGAAGATAAAATTTGCGACGCTCTCTCCGATCTGCCCTGGACCGGTTTTGTGACCAGCGTGGACGGCAAGTCCGTGACCATCGCCTCGGGTGAGGAAGTGGGCCTGCGAAAAGGCATGCTGCTCTGGATTTGCGCCAACGGCGATATCGTGGACGGCGTAAAGGGCGAGCAATTCGTCGTGCCGGGCAAGCGTCTGGCCCGAGCCAAGGTTGTGGAAGTGCATGCAGGATCCTGCCGGGCCGAACTGACCGAAGACGCCGACGTCTCCAATGCCAGTTGGGTGTCCATCCGGAATCGGCGGGACAGCATCAATCCTTTGTAGATCAATCCGAAGCGGCGGGAGCTTCTTCCCGCCGCTTTTCAATGCTTCTGAAAAATTCTTCGATCAAATCCCTTGCCTGTTCCTTGGAGGCTATGCGGGTGATCTCCCCCCGGAACTTTGCGGCGTTTGGAAGGCCTTTCACAAACCAGGCAAGGCGGCTTCGCATCACCCGGCATCCGTGCTCTTCGCCCAGGTAATCCATGGTGTCGTCCAGGTAGTCGAACAGCGCCTTTTTCCTATCGTCCAGGTCGATCTCCTCCATGGGCCTGTTCTCCAAAAGGCATAGGGCCTGGCGAAAAATCCAGGGGGCGTAAAGCACGGCCCGGCCGATCATCACTCCGTCGCACCCCGTCTGCTCCATCATTTCCAGCACATGCTCCGGCTTGGTTACGTCCCCGTTGCCTATGACCGGAATGGTCAACTCCTGCTTAAGCCGTTTGATCTGAGACCAATCCGAATGCCCCGAAAACCCTTGTTTGGCCGTCCGCGGATGCAGGGCCACCGCATCCACGCCTGCGTCCTGGGCGATTCTGCCCAAGGCCATGGCCTCGTCGCCCGAGGCGTCCCAGCCCGAGCGCATTTTGATGGTAAAAGGCAGGGAAATGGCTTTTCGCACCTCTTTCAGGATTTTTTCCGCCCTGGGCAGGTCGGCCATGAGCGCGGAGCCTGCGCCGCCTTTCAGCACTTTTTTAACGGAACAGCCGAAATTGATGTCCACAATGTCCGCGCCATGTTCCGCAACGATTCTGGCCGAGTCCGCCAGCACGCCGGGATCGGAGCCGAATATCTGGATGGAAAGCGGCCGTTCCTCTTCCTTGCTCGCCATGAGCTCCATGGTCTTTTTTTGATACCTGATCAACCCATTGGAGCTGATCATTTCGGAACAGACAAGGGCGGCGCCATGCCGTTTGGCCATAAGCCGAAACGGCAGGTTGGTGACTCCGGCCAGGGGCGCGCATACCAGAGGATTATCCAGTTTTAAGGAAGCGATCTTTAACATGGAGGTTCATTTATTCCAGGGACGGAAAATATGCAAGAGGCGTTAATCGTTCAGGTAGCTCCTGGCCAGGACTTCCCGGGGCTTGACGCCGTCGGAGGGGCCTACGACGCCTTCCTTTTCCATCACTTCGATGATGCGGGCCGCCCGGTTGTATCCGATGCGCAAACGGCGCTGAATCATGGAAATGGACGCCTGGCCGGTTTCCGTGACAATGGCCACGGCTTCGTCGTACTTGACGTCGTAATCCTCTTCAGTCAGTTCACCGCCGGAGGAGGCCTCCGGAGCGTCGGTCACGGACGCGTCGTATTCCGGCTTTTGCTGGCTTCTCACGTGGGAGAGAATGCGCTCCAACTCGCCTTCCGAGACGAAAGCGCCGTGCATGCGTTGGATTTTAGCGGCGCCCGGAGGCAAATACAGCATGTCGCCCATGCCTAACAGGGTTTCGGCTCCGTTGGCGTCCAAAATGGTGCGGGAGTCGGTGCGGGAGGAGACCTGGAAAGACACCCTGGTGGGGAAGTTGGCCTTGATGGTTCCCGTCAAAACGTCCACGGACGGCCTTTGGGTGGCCAGAATCAGGTGAATGCCGGCGGCGCGGGCCATCTGGGCCAAACGCTGGAGGGCGGCTTCCACGTCCTTGGAGGCCACCATCATCAGGTCCGCCAGTTCATCGATGACCACCACCACGTAGGGCATGTATTCGGGGTCTTCCTTTTTTTCCTCGCCTTCCAGCAAAGGCGCTTTTTTGGATAAGGCGGTTTTGACTTTCTGGTTGTACCCGCCAATGTTCCGGGCCCCCATTTCGGCCATGGCCTGATACCGGCGCTCCATTTCGTTCACCGCCCAATACAAAGCGTTGGTGGCTTTTTTTACGTCCGTCACCACCGGGGTGATCAAATGGGGTATGCCGTCGAACATGGAAAGCTCAATGCGTTTGGGGTCGATCATGACCAGCTTCACCTCTTCGGGAGAGGCCTTGTATAAGAGGCTGGCGATCATGCAGTTCAGGGCCACGCTCTTGCCCGATCCCGTGGCGCCGGCAATGAGCAAATGCGGCATTTTAGCAAGGTCCGCCACGCAGGGATTGCCCTCGATATCCTTACCCAAACACAGAGTCAGGCGGGATTTGGACCTTTCAAATTCCTTGGAGCACGCCAATTCCTTAAAGTAGACATATTCGCGCTCCATATTGGGGATTTCAATGCCCACGGCGGCCTTGCCCGGGATGGGCGCCACAATGCGAACGCTCATGGCGCGGAGCGCCAGGGCCAGATCGTCCGAAAGATTGGCGATGCGGTTAATCTTCACCCCGGGGCCGGGCTCGTATTCAAAGGTGGTGATGACCGGGCCGGGACAGACTTCGCTCACCCTGCCTTGCACGCCGAAGTCCTCCAGCTTTTTTTCCAGCAGACGGGACTGCATTTCCAGGTTTTTCGCGTCCGCTCCCTTGGGACGGGGCGGCGGGTTGTCCAGCATGTCCACATCGGGCAGGGTATAGCTTCCGGGAATCATAAAGTTGAAAACCTGCTGCGTGGCCTTGCTCTTGGTGTTTGAAGGCGGCTGTGGCTGCTCAGGAGCCTGCTTGATGGCAGGAGGGGCCTGCTGCTTGGCTTTTTTCTTTTTAGGCCGGTTAGGCTTGGCCTTGACCACAACGGGCTTTTTGGCTTTGGCTTGGGCGCGGCGGTTTTTCAGGTAGGCGAAGCCCTTGCCCAAAAATTCGGCGGAGCTTTTCAACACCCTGGTTACGGATATGCCCGTAGCAAAAATCAGGGCGATGGTCCAGATGGCGGCCAGGGCGATGGCTGAACCGGTTATCCCCAAGGCTTTTACCAGGGCGTCTTCCGTTAACCCGCCCAGGATTCCGCCCGACTGCCAGTTTATGCCCGTCCATTCATCCAAACCGGCCAGGGCTTGCACCCCGCCCGTGGCGATAATCAGGCAGAAAGCGCCTCCGACGGTTGGCAGCCAGTGGGGAAGATCTTGTTTTTTTAATAGTTTAATCGAGGCTTGCAGAAGAAGTATGGGAATCCAGACGGACCCAAGGCCGAAAAGGCCTATGAGCACTCCGGCGAAATGCGCTCCGGCGGGGCCGAAAATATTGTTGATTTCCCCGTCTCCGCCTATGTTTAAAAACAGCGCCGGGTCCTCTGGGGTGTAAGTCGCCAGAGCGCCGAGAGTAAACACAATAACGAATAAGAAGAGTATACCGGATACTTCCTTGCGCATTGCTCCTCGTAATAAAACCGTCCAGTGTTAGGGCATCCGATTTCGCTTCAACGAGGGGGGATTTGCAGGATGGCGCCCCCCCTCATCCTCAAGTTCGGACAGTATCATCACGGAACGAGCAAAATCAAGTGTAAATATCCGTTTTTGATGGGCTATTACACTATATACGTGGCGCTGGCGTTATCCGACTCCCAGGCCGTCACCGAGTATACTCTGGCCTTGTCCGAGTTCACGGCCGCGCCCAGTTTGTCGGCGATAATGCGGGCGATATTTTCGGAAGACGGCGGGCATTCGGAAAACATTTCCAATTCATTCAGGAACTTATGGTCAAGCTCCTCCATAATGCCCCGCAGGCTTTTTTTGATGACGCCAAAGTCCATCAACACGCCGCCCTCGTCCAGGCCGTCGCCCTTGATGCAGACCTCCACCTTCCAGTTGTGTCCGTGAAGGTTTTCGCATTTATGCCCCACCAGGGTTAATCTGTGGGCGGCCGCAAAATCGGTTTTTACCTTTAATTCGTACATGGATCTGGTCCGTTCTTTTTGATGGGTGTTTTTCTATGCTTTGCCGCCCAACACTCTTTTTAGCTTGTTGGTGAGCTTTTTGTCTTCCTGTTTGGCGAATTCCTCCAACAGGGCTTCCTGCTTTTTGCTCAGGTTGGTGGGCGTCTTCACCATCAACTGGATGATCTGGTCGCCCCGGCCGTTGCCGCGCAACGACGGAATGCCCTGGTTGTGCAGGGTCACGATGTCGCCAGGCTGGGTTCCTTTTTTCACCTTCAGGTCGGCCTCGCCTTCCAGGGTGCGAACCTTGATGTCCGCGCCGAGAGCCGCCTGTACAAAGGAAATAGGCACCTGACAGACCACGTCCACGCCCTGGCGCTGGAAATACTCGTGGGGCTCGACATATAAAAAGACGTACAGGTCGCCGGGAGGTCCGCCCTGGGGGCCTGCCTCGCCCTCGCCGGAAAGGCGCAGCCTGGAGCCGTTGTCCACGCCGGCGGGAATGCGTACGGTCACTTTTTTCCTGGCTTGAACCACTCCCTGGCCGTGGCAGTTCTGGCAGGGGTTTTCAATAACGCGGCCCTGGCCCCGGCATTGGGCGCAGGTGGTGCGGACCGTAAAAAAACCCTGACGGGTGGTGGATTGTCCGGTTCCCTGGCATTGGGGGCAAACGGTGGGGCCGGAGCCCTCTTCGCAGCCGGATCCGCCGCACTCCTGACAGGTTTCGGGCTTCTGGATGTCGATTTCCTTTTCAGCGCCGAAAGCCGCTTCCATAAAATCCAGACGCATGTCATAGCGAAGATCGGAGCCGCGCATAACCCGGTTTCTTCCCCGGCGGCCGCCTCCAAACCCAAAAAACTCTTCGAATATGTCTCCAAAGCTGGAAAAAATATCGTCAAAGCCGCTGAACCCGCTAAAACCCTGGCCGGAAAGGCCTTCGTGGCCGTACTGATCGTAAATGCCGCGCTTTTTGGGGTCCGTCAGGACCTCGTACGCCTCGGCGGCCTCCTTGAACAGTTCCTCCGCTTCCTTGTCCCCGGGGTTGCGGTCCGGGTGGTATTTCATGGCTAACTTGCGGTAAGAAGCCTTAAGTTGCTGCGCCGAAGCGTCTCGCTCAACTCCCAATATTTCGTAATAACAACGTTTTTCGCTCATATTTGGTTTGCTGTCTGGTTTCTGAATGGATTAACTGAATTTTCGGACAATAGCCTCGAAAGGCTTTTATTAGCACCCAAAAACTTAACACATCAGGGGCTGTTGTCAACGCCTGACAACCCTTTGATTTTTCTTTGCCAAAAACTAAGCCGCGCGGGAATCTTTGCACCAGGGCTAAAAAGGTTGTAAAATAAAAAAATTCGCATTTCCTGTCACACATCCCCTTGTTTTGCACTCTACCCTTACAAGCCGCCCGGGCGAGCGAATTAAGGAAAGAACATCATGAACGAAAATTTGGAAAATCTGGCAATAAAGGCAAAACAAGGAGACAAGCACGCCCTGGAAAGCATTGTCAGGGCCATCCAGCACAGGATCTTCGGACTGGCCCTGAAAATGCTTTACCACCCCCAGGACGCCGAAGACGCCGTTCAGGAGATCCTGATCCGCATCATCACCAATCTGGGCAGCTTCGCCCATAAAAGCTCGTTGGATACATGGGCTTTGAAGGTGGCCTCCAATCATTTGATGGGAGTGCGGAAAAAACGGGCCGCGTACTGGTTTACCTTTGAAAGGTGCCATGCCGCCATCGTGCAGGATCCTCCGGACGCCCCCTCCCTGGATTACGACGAGGCGGAGCAGGAGTTGATCGTCAAAGAAATGCGTCTCGCCTGCATGCAGGGACTCCTGCAGTGCCTGGATTGGGAGCACCGTATCGTCTATATCCTGGGGGAAACCATGGACATTCCCGGCCCGGAAGGCGCCGCCATCCTGGACATCAAGCCTGCTGCTTTCCGGAAAAGGCTGTCCCGGGCCCGGGAGAAAATCCGGGAGTTTTTAAGCGTCAATTGCGATCTCTACGAGGAAGGCAATCCCTGCGACTGCCTCACCCAGGGAACGCTGGCCATGCAAAACGGCCTCATGGACCTGAAAGCGCTTTCCTTCGCCGGTCAGGGCCCGGGCCGCGCCGGCCAGGTCAGTCTGGAGGACAGCCTCAAAGCCCTGGAGCATCTAACCCGGGAGGCGGCCATCATGCGCTGCCAAGCGGACTACCAAGCCCCCCGGGATTTCGTCCAGGCCATTCGCCGAATGCTGGATTCCGAAAAATTTCAGGAACTCAAAACCCTTAACCAGGAGGATACGCCATGGAAGAAATGATAGCCTACTGCGGCCTGGATTGCACCCAATGTCCCTCGTACATCGCCACCCAGAAGGATGACGACGTCATTAGAGCGAAAGCGGCGGCCTTTTTAAACAAAACCTATGGATTCGATCTTACGCCCGAACAGGTCAGTTGCGACGGATGCCTGCTTAAGGAAGGCCGCAAGCTGGGGTATTGCGCCACTTGCGAAGTGCGGGCCTGCGGCGAGGAAAAAGGCTTGGAAAATTGCGCCCATTGTTCGGACGCGCCTTGCGACAAGCTGATCGCTTTTCATAATTTTTCCAAATTCGCCAAGGATAACTTCGACAGGGTCCTGCAAAAGCTGCAGTCGTGAGAGTGAAGGAGACCATAGGCTGCGGCGGCCTCTCTGTTTTGTTGGGTTGGGTAGAGTTTATGGAGTTCTTTCCACAGAGGCTGTTTTCTTTGCGTCGGGAGCAACACTCAAAGCCAAAAGCGTATGAACGAAACCCAACAAATAAACCTAAAAAAGCCCCGGCCGGTTGATCCGGCCGGGGCTTTTGCAATTTTTGGAGTAATTTTATTCGCAGGGGCTCTTGCTGGTGAAGGCGCCGGGTTTGGGCATGCCCAGGTCATTGGGCTTGACGGAACGGCTTCCGCCGCCCTCCAGGTCGCCGATGCTGCCTTCGTCCACGCCCTCGATGGCCCGCTGATCTTCAAATTCGTCCATGGCCGTCTGATACAAGGCGTCCCACTCCTCCACCAAGGCGCCCGCCTCAATGGCGGCTTTTTCCGCGACCTCCGCTGTCTTAAGCCTTTCCTCAGCCACACGAGCCGCCTCTCTGGAGTCCCCCAGAACCTGCTTATCAGGCGTCCAGTCCACCAGATACTTGGCGCTGTACAACGCTTCCTCGGCCGAGGCCTTGTTGGCGCGGATCCAGGCCAGCTTGCGAAGGCTTTCCGCCGCGGCCTTGTCCAGATCCTCTTTTTCGCTGGCCCGTTGAGCCACCAGGGCGGCTGTTTTGGCGGCCAGGGCCTTTTTAATAAATTCGTTCTCCTTGGCTGCCGCCGGAGGGACGTTTTCCGCAACGCCCATTTTCCAAGGCCCGATGGTGAAGCTCCTGTCCCCTTCGTCAAAGGACATGAACGCCTCCCCGTTTTTATCCAGGGAAATCAAAGCGGCGATGCGCGTGGTCCCGGCGTCCTCCCGCAGGCCCGAAACCATGGGCGGAACCGCAATTTCAGAACGCATCTGCCGGTAATCGGTTTCTATCCACATTTTTCCCGCATACAAGGTGAAACGCCGCCGCGTCTTGTCCGATTGAATCAACGGCAAGCCCTTGCGGGTCCATTGCTTGAACTCCACGGCCGAATAACGGCACAAGGTGACGTTGGTTCCGTCCTCAAAAACCAGTTCGGCGCTTCCGTCCAGGGTGACAATCTTGTCCCCGGAAAAAATGGGAAGCCCGACCACCACGTCGCCCCCCCACACATCCTGGCCCCGGAGTATGACTTCTCCTGAAAAAACAGCCACCTTGCCAATGGGCTCCTCCCCTGCCAAGCTGGGTCCGGCGCTCGTCAGCATGAGTGTTATGAAAATCAAAAAAATGGAAATTTTACCAAAAATAGTGGAGCTTTTGTTCATTTGGCGTCCTCTTTGCGGCTATTTGGAATCATGGGGATCGGCAAATCGAATATTCTAAGAGACTGGTAATAATGCTGAATACTATTGATGCATACCCGGGTCAAGCCCTTTTTCCACACTTGGCAAGTATTTGACAATGCCAGGAAAACCTGCTACAAAAATTTAGTTCCACGAGTGGTCAGTTATTTTCCCCATGCACAATCACGCTCCTTATTGCGCCAACACCGTATAGACGGTTGCGTCCAATGGGAGCGGGATTTATTTAACTTTGTTTATTCATTGGGAATGCACCTTAAAATAAACCAATAAAACGAAGGCCTGCGCCATGGAAGCAACGGCCGACGCCAGTCAAGGAGAAGCCTTGTCGCCGGACCAGGAATCCCTAGTTGAAAGGCTGGAGTCCTGCGAGACCCGCCTGCATATGGAAAGCATGCGCAGACAGGCCGTCCAGGAGGCCTGGGAGATCAGCGAAGCCCGCTATCAGTCCTTGATCGAGGGGATGGAGGATATCGTCTTCACTCTGGACTCACGGGGGGAGATTATCCAGGTTAATCCGGCGGTGAAAAGCGCCCTGGGCTATTCGCCGGACGAACTGATAGGGCGGCGTTTGCGCGAATTTATTCTGGAGCCGGACCAGGAGCGGGCGCTCAATCAGTTGAGCCGGGTGTTCGTCCATTCTCCCCAAACGGGCGAGTACAGGGTTCTGGACAAGAACGGTTCGCCCGTCTGGTTCCGGGTGACCGGATCGCCGGTCCATGTCATGACCGGCGCCGGCGGAGTCCGTTGCCTTGCTTCGGAGATCACCAGGGAAAGGATGCAGCAGCAGGAGTTGGTGTGGTCCCGTCAGATGGCGTCGGCCGGGCAGCAGGCCGTATTTTTGGCCCGGGAGTTTGCCCAGGCCTGGCGGGAAACCCAGGACCATATATCCTCGCTGGATAATATGGCCAAGGAAGAACCGGAGTTAGGGCCTTTTTGGGCCAAATTCACCGAGGCCGCCGCTCGCCTGAAAGACGCGGCGAAAATGATCGCCTCCCTGGACCCGGCCGTCAATGAAATGCTCAGGGCAGTCAACCTGAACCAGAGCATTGTCAACGTGTTCCGGCTTTTCAGATCCAGGTTCGAAAGGAAAGGCATCCGCACTGCGCTGAGCCTTTCCACCCAGATTCCGTTTACCATGGCATGGTCCAGAAGGATGGAGCACGCCCTGTTTATTTTGTTGAATCACGCCTGCGCCGCCGTGGAAATCAGAACGGGTTCTCCTGATGCGCCCGGAGAAATCAGTGTGACTTCCCGGAGAAAAAAGGATAGAATCATTATCGAGTTGTCCGACAACGGGCCTGGCCTGTCCAGGGAGGACTGCCAACGCATTTTTGATTTCAATTATTTACGCCCCGGGGGCGGGGCCGAAGACGTCGGCGGCCTTCACATGTCCTGGTCCATTATCGCGGACCATGGCGGCTCTTTAAAAGCCGGCGCCTCCCCCGAGGGCGGCGCCTTGTTCACCATAGAACTTCCGGTGAGGCGTCCCGGCGCCTGATTCCAATTATCCAATATTATTAGGATGAGTTATGCCTGATTATTCAATACTGCTGGTGGAGGATGATTATTATATCAGAAACGCCATCGCACGCGACTTGCAATCGAGAGGATACAGGGTCGCGGCGGCCTCCGGCGGGGAGGCGGCCCTGGAACTGTTGACCGTGCAATCCTTTGACCTGGTTCTGACTGACCTTGTCATGGAGCAGGTGGGCGGGTTGGAGGTGCTTAAGGCGGCCAAAAGCCGCCATCCCGATACTATGGTGATCATCCTCACCGGATATGGCAAGGTGTCCATCGCCATCGAGGCTTTAAGGCTGGGGGCGGACGATTTTCTCCTCAAGCCCGCCGAACCCGAAGAAATTCATTTTCGCGTGAAAAAATGCCTGCAAAAGAGGGAGTTCAGGCTAAGAATCCGGGCTTATGAGGAAATCCTGCCCGTCTGCTGTGAGTGTAAAAAAATCCGGGACGATCGGGGCAGAGAGCCAGGCGCCGGAGACTGGATGGATCTGGAGGATTACCTGGTGGAACGCGAAAAAATCAAAGTGAATGCAACCCTATGCCCCGACTGCGGAGGCTGAGGAAACGAACAGCGGCCCTACCCCTTTCTTAAGCCTGAACCGTCCTGACGCAGCCTGAAAGCGGGTCCTTTTTTTAAATACAATTTTACCAGACGAGGAGATTTACTATGAAAAAGGCCTTGATTCTCCTGGCGCTTCTGGCGGCCGCCTTTATAGCGGCCGCCCCTTTGTGCATGGCCGAAACCCAATACGGAGAATGGGAATTGGTCATGGATAAAAACGGCATCAAAGCCTATTCCCGCAAGGTGGAGGGGTCGGGAATCTTTGAATTCCGTGCGGTGGCGGTTGTCGACGCTCCCATCGAAGTGGTGGGCGAAACCCTGCGGGATGTTCCCGCCTGCGCCGATTGGCTTCCCTATTGCCAGGAAGCCCGCCTGCTGGAAATGACGGACCGGAACCACTTTTCCACATACAATATTTTTAATCTTCCCTGGCCCCTGAAAGACCGGGACCTGGCTTTGGGAACGGACACGGAATACGACTTGGTCCACGGCCGCGCCGTGTCGAATTTTCGCAACATCGTCACCCCCGCCTGCCCGGAAAGCGACGACTACATCCGCATGCCTTCCCTGAAAGGGCAATACGTCTTTGAATTCATCACCCGGGAGAGGACCGGCATTATCCAGACCTACCGGGCGGACCTGGCCGGCGCCATTCCGGACTGGATGGCCAACATCGCCACCAAGTACATGATGTACGACACTTACATGAATTTGAAGACATTGTTTAAAAAGGAAAAGTACATCGAGGCCGCCAAGCAGTCCCCGGATCGCGAAGTCTGCCTGAACATCCTGGAGAACAAAAAAAGGGTCAAGGAAATCCTGGTGGCCCGTCTCAGGGAATTCATCCAGGACCAGGACTTTATTGAAATGATCCTGGCCGACCGTGATATCGACGGGGTGCTGCTTTCGGACAACGGCAGGACCAGCGAAACCATACTATACGGCTGGGGCTCGGACGAAAGCAAAAAGACGGCGGTCCAGGGGATTTTGCGCGCCTATTTAACCGCCCAGGGCCAGTGCGAGGAAACCATCAAGGCCGCGGTCAAGGATGATCTGCTGGTGGAAACCATCCTTCACGGGCCTGAGCAGGCCGGCCAAACATCGCCCAAAATCATTGAGACCTACCTCAAGGGGAGCAGCGTCATAGCCAGCAATTAGCCCGATATGCGGGGGATACGCCCTTATCCAAGGGGGCGCTCCCCCGCTGTTCACTCGTTTTATTCCTTATACAAATCCTCTATCGCGTCATTGTACTTGTCAAAAACAGCCTTCCTTTTCAACTTCATGGTTTGGGTGAGCATGCCGTTGTCCAGGGTGAAGTCGTCGGCCAGAAAGATGAACTTTTTAGGAATTTCGTATCCGCCGTACTTGCCTTTTAAGAAAGCCGTAATTTCGGCCGCGATCATGTCCGTGACTTCCTTGTTTTCAACCAGGTCAAAGGGATCGGCGGACAAGCCTTTTTGCCGGGCGTAATCGCCCAGGACCTCAAAATCCGGGACCACCAGGCAGACGTTGTATTTTTTGCCTTCCCCGGAGAGCATGGCGTTGGCCACGTTGGGCAGCAGACGGATGTCCTCCTCAATGGCGCCGGGATAGACGTATTTTCCGTTTTGCAGCTTGTATTCTTCCTTGATCCGGCCGGTGATGAACAAGAATCCGTCCTCGTCGATCCTGCCCCGGTCTCCGGTGCGGAATCCACCGTGGGCGGTCATGGCCGCTGCGGTGGCTTCGGGCTTGTTGTGGTAGCCCTGCATGACGTTGGGGCCGTATACGATGATCTCGCCGTCGTCGCCGATGGCGTCCACGCCCGATTGATCAATGACCACCTTGACGTTCTCGATGGGCCTGCCCACGCTGCCCACTTTGTAGGCTGAAAAACAGTTCATGCTGACGGCCGGCGAGGTCTCGCTGAGTCCGTAGCAGTCGAATACGGGCACTCCAATGTCCGCAAAAAAGTGGGAGATTTCCGGATTCATCAAGGCGCTGCCCGTCAGGGCGCCCTGGAGGCGTCCGCCGAACTTGTCCCGGATTTTCTGAAAAACGATCTTGTCCGCCAGCTTGAATTTCAGGTTCACCAGAAAATTTGACTTGCCTTCGGCCGCAAGCTCCCGCTTTTCCTTGGCCGCTTTTACGCCCATGTCAAACAAGGCTTTGGGCAGGCCGCCGGTTTCCTTCATCTTGGCCTGCAAGCCGTCGTAAATCTTGTTAAACACTCTGGGTACGGCGATCATAAAGGTTGGACTGACGAGGGCCAGATCGTCAGCCAGCGTTTCCACGGATTCCATGAACCCGATGGATCCGCCGAACTGCATCCAGTTGTATAGCTCTGCAGTCTGGCCGTAGGAATGAGCCCATGGCAGAATGGACAGGCTGCGGGCTTCCTCATTCAATACCTCGGTGAAAAGGTGATACCCGCCCGCGGCGTTGGAGGAGAAGTTTTGGTGGCTCAGAAGCACGCCCTTGGGTTCGCCCGTGGTGCCCGAAGTATAAACCAGGGCGGCCACGTCGTATTTATCCGGCTTGACCGATTCCACGGGATTCTTGGCGCCCAATGCTTCCAACTCGTATAGGGAGCCTTCGCCCTGAGTTTCGATGATGAAGATCCTTTCCAAACCCGGCGTGCGGTCGGCGAAGGCGGAAACCTTGTCAAATATTGCGGGCTTGGACACGATCAAAACCTTCACGTCGCTGTCCCGTATGATGTATTCCCAGGTGCTTTCCAGTTCAGCCTCGTACATGGGAACGAACCGGGCGCCGGCGCCGTAGGTTGCAAACGCGCTGATAGCCCATTCCGGCCTGTTGTTGCCGATGAATCCCACCACGTCGTTTTTTCCGACGCCCATCTGCGCCAGACCGGCCCGCAAATTGTCCACACGGGCGCCCGCCTCGCCGTAGGTCATCCAGTCCAGCCCGGTTTTCTCCTTATTTTTAACTCCGAAAAGGGGGTTGTTTTTAAATCGCTTCACTGCATCTTCAAACAGATCCACCAAATTATTCGGGGTTTCATATCTCTCCATGCCTGCTCCTCCAAAACGTTTTGCCGGAACAACGCCATTAGTCCGGCGAATAGTAAATGACGAAATACAAACGTGCGGTTATGATGCCGAGCATCGGCATCTTCAATAAGCCGATTCATCCCCTGTTCAACATAATCGCGGTTCGATATTTCCTGCTCCTCCGGGGCCGAAACCAAGGGCGGCGTCCCCTCCTGCAAACCGACCGGGAGAAAAGGCGTTTGGAAGAGCTATGAACAGACGGACAGCCCCGGGAAAACCCGCCTTAAGAGCAAGATTCAGAGCCGAACGTCCACAGATTCCAAAGCACGAAATGGGCTGAACGTCAAGGAATCTGCAACGGAATCTGCAACGGGATTATACAGGATTGGAGGTTTTCTTTTTGCATTTAAACCCACGCCGAACGATTTAAAAAGAACCAAGCGTAGAAAATCGAATTTTGCCGTTATGCGATTCCCATGCGTGGCAAGTGCGCCGCTTGCCGCGCCAGAAATGGTGGGACGCTGCTTGCCGCGCACGGCTTGTTGTCGGCTGGCCCAGGCAAGGCGGTTTTTTGCCTGGGCGCGGAGCGCAAAAGGTGCGGCCTGGGTTGATTTTCGACATTGCCAAGGATGGGCGGACGAACAATTTTATTCAAATCCGTTGTCCGGTAGTTGCGGGGTTTCCCCGCCAGTAGTCGCGAGGTCCCCTCGCCCTGTAGTTACGCGGTTCCCGCGCGCAAAAGGGGCGTCCTCTCCGTCCGTCATTCCCGAGCGTCTTTGTCGGGAACCTAGCGTCTCATTTTTTTTCTTGTTCCCATGCTTCGCGTGGGAATGAATATTAAACTATCTGAAATTATAGCAAATAAAGGTATCTGTGACGCTTTTGAACGCCGTTGGCGGCAATAAAAACCAAAAAAAGCAGGGCAAGCCCTGAATCTACGCTGTTCCCACAAGCCATTGGGCCAATTGGGAAATGCAGCGGCAAATGTCGCCCACAGGGGGGCGCGCCTACATTACCTTTTATGCCGCTAAGGATTAATCGGATGTAGCGACAGGCCCCCGTGCCTGTCCGAACCGCGCTCTGCGCGGCTAATTGCCCTTCTCGGCCTGATTATTTTCCGCCAGCCTGTATTTTTCATACGCCGTCCCCATGTGGAATTCCACGGCGGTGTTTAAAAAGCGCCGCGTGTTGTCTTCATCAAATCCTTTTTGCGTCAAGGACCGGATAGTCACCCCGCCTTCCATGAATTCCAATTGCAGCGGGCCGCCCGAGCAATAATCCTCCGGGATGGCTTCCAGGTATTCGGGAATCAAATCATCGGCGTTTTGGGGATATGCGCCGCGCTCGATTCTATAGGCGAAAATAGCCAGGGCCGTTTTTTCTATGTTGTTGATGATCAGCATTTTATTCTGAACAATAGGGGAGCGGCCCACCACAGGATAATCTCCGCCAATTACTGAAAAGTCTCTCGGCCGGCTTGCTTCATAGGCCTCCAAGGCTTCCTCGATTTGGTGGCATGGGAGCCGGCCGATTCGTTTGTAATTGTTGTGCCGAGTTTCAAAAGCGTTGATTTGGAAATAGGCGTTCGTCACGCCAGCGAATTTTGTAAATACTTCCAACGGAAATTTCCAATAAAAAGCGTCGCCGTCGCAAGTCTGATCCCCGAATGTTTTAAATAGGTTGGCGTAATAGGCCAGTTCCATGTCCAGAACGGCGTCCAGGTCATGGGCGTTGATGGCAGTCTCCCAAGGAGGGATTTGAAGTGCGGCGTCCTCTCCTGAAGACAAGTCCGCCGCATAAAGGCAATTCTCCATGGCGTTTCTGCCTATGCTTCTCATCCCCAGCCCCACTATACAATAAGGATTAATCCCCGGGTGTTTGTACATTCTTTCAGACATGGTTTTGATATCCTGCAGGCACAACATGGACTCCTGAAAACGCCCGTTGCGGGCATGATTTTCAGCGGCTATGGCGCAAAGGTAAACCATGGACCGAAATTTAATAAATTTTGGAAAGATAAAATAGCTCTCTACATCAAAATGAGCGTCATATCCGGAAAGGGAAGAGGCCCTTCTAATCTCATTCAGCCAATGTTCTCGGCCGGATAAAACAGATTCCAATTCCTGGCTGTCCAGGTTTTCAATATCGCGGAAGGTTGAAGAAAACAGGCTTGTTTCATCTTCGCTCATGGCGTTGATTACGCCTTGATAAACAACATGTGCGTTTTCATGATCCGGAACCGGGTCGGGAAGATTGGCGTACGCCTGGGCGGTTAACTCGGCGGCTTTGATCTCATTACGAAATTCCAGTTCATTTCCAAGGAAGTAAGCCGTACCCCATAAGCCGCAGATTGTCAGAACCAATCCCAACGCTAAAAATTGGAGGGAGAATGGCCTCACCGTTTTCCGCAACAGAATAGCGCTAAGGATAAGGCATAGAAAGAAAGACAGCCAGTATGGAAACTCCCAGCTTGGCCGCAATCCCAAATGGGAGCCCATGGCAGCTATAGACAGGCCCGCAATCGCGCCGGCCAGGATCAGCAGCCCCAATACGATAGCGATCGTCCTTTTAAGCCAGAGCCTTTTTATATGGCCGATCCACCTGAACAAAAGTCCAAGGATCATCAGACATGAAGCCAGGCATTCCAGCCAAATCAGTGCATAGCCTGCTGTTATCATATCTCCTCATCTTCCTCCGGCGGGTTCAACCGGTATTTTTCGTACGCCGCGCCCATGTGGAATTCCATGGCCGTGCTTTTCAGATCAGGAACGCCCATTGAATGGATGCTGAGCCCTTCCGCCATGAACTCCAATTCCAAAGGCTCGTTTGTGAATGGGTCCAAGGGAATGGTTTCAATATATGCCGGAGTTAAATCCCCAACGCAGGTTGGAAATGTATGCTTGTCGACGCGATAATGATGCACCGCCCAGGCAGTCCGCTTGATATCGTGAATGGCCTGAAGCCGGCAGTTGGAATACATTAACAAGCTAAAATTTGAGTCAGAATCCTCCCTGAACATCCTGGGGGCGTCGGCGAGCATATCCTCCCAGCGATTAAACATCTGATCGCAAGGCGTCCGGAAGTTTTTTTGTAATTGATGGAGGTGGGTTATAGTGGCTTTCAGTTGATGGTTTGCAGTAAAGGTGTAAAAGATGAACCATACAGGATCGATTATCTCCAACCATTCCGGGTAATCCCAGTCAATATCCCAAAACAAAGCAGACAGCGAATGCTCGGATTCATCGTATTGGGCGAATTGGTTAACAACAAAAGCCAGTTCCATATCAAGGCTTCTGCTCAATACCTCGTTGGAAAGCATTAAGTCCGCCGGAAGCTCCTTGCCGCCGGGAAAGGCTTGCTCCCCTGCCAGAAAAAGGCAGCTTTCGGCGCCTGACCGTTCATGCTGTAAGTACGCAACGCCCATCAATGTTCCTATGAGCGTTCCTTCTTGCTCATAAACCCTTTCCCCAAACTGCTCCAGGGCTCTTAAATACAAAGAGGCTTGGTTAAAATCTCCTTGATAAGCAAAGTAAACCGCGGACATTTTGGAAAATTTCATGAGCATGAAAAAGTCGGACAAAAAATTATCGTCAAGAAAATCGTCCACATTAAAAGGATGATAGTATCCGGGCGTGGACGCCGCCTTTTGCATCTCGCCCAAAATCCATGAGCAGCCTTGAATAGCTTCTATAGCTTCGTCTTCAAAGTGACTCGGGTCTCCGTAATCGCTGGACAGCAGGTCCCGCCGGTGATTCTCGTTGAGATATTCCCCTGCATGCTGGTAAATCAAATAGGCATTGTCTTCCGGTTTGACCGGGTCTCCGTTATGCTCGTAGGCTTTCCGGACAAGGTCGTGGATCAACCTTTCATTTTCAGACGCTAAACATCCGTTTTGATAACCCCAGGTTAAAACGAAAGAACCCAATACAATCAAGAAAAACACGGCGATTTTTGTCTGCGAGGAAACAATCCGTTTTTGGGTCAGCAGAACATAAACCCAGCCGGAAAAGAGAGTCCCAAATACAGTGGAAGGAACGACCCACGTGGGCCATATGCCGCGATTACACAAGCAAAAGGAAGAGGCAATGGCGACTGCTGCAATAGTAAGACACACCATCGCGAGCAAAATCCTGGCTGTTTTGTATAATAGGCCGTTTCCGCAACGTTCAATCAAGGACCATGCAAAATGGAGCAGTATCCCGAAAATAAGAATCAGCTCTATCCAAATTAAAACATATCCAAATATCATGGCGGTTCAACTCTTTTTCCGCTTGTTAAGCCTGTACTTTTTATACGCCGTCCCCATGTGGAACTCCGCCGCCTCAAACAAGTCCGGTTCGGCCCCCACGCTTTTGATGGATACCCCGCCCTCCGGGAATTCCATGATCAACGGATTTCCGCTGAACGGGTCCGGGGGGATCTCCAATATATACGCAGGAACCAGGTCGTCGGTCCTTTCAGGATATTTCCCATGATCAGCCCGATACGACCACACGGCCAGGGCGGCGGATTCCATGTCGTCCGCCAAACAGGCCCGGTAGCCGGTGTAAAGCGTTTCCTTGCGATGGCCGCAATTTATCAGATCCAGAAAGCATTTGCGCCGTGTAGTATTGAACTTTCTAAATGCGGCGTCTATTTCCGGGCAGGGCAGCAATGCCATTGCATGCATTTGTGCGAACTGCTCCTGTAAAAGCATGCGTTGATGTTCTTTGAAAAGCAGCTCAAAAAGAACCCGGGGGAACCCCTCCCGCAAAAGGTCGTGTTGGCTGATAAGATAAACATCCTGCGCCATTTCAACAAAATAGGTGTTGGCGATTGTCTCATTGGTGTAAGGACGCATTGACCGGTAGTCCGCAGGGCTCCCTTTGGCGTCCATGGGGGAAAGATAAATGCAGGCTTCCAGCATTTTTACGGCTTCAAGCCGGCAGTCCAGTCCCGCCGCAGTCCAATACGGGCCGCCGGGAGAGCTTAAAACCCTGTCGGAAAACAGCTTGGCGTCCAGCAGTCTTTCCATGCATTCACGCATTTCGCCTTTGGCGGCGTGATGCATGGCGGCCATGCCGCACAGCCTGATTATGTTTTTGGGATGGGGCAGGATTTGCTTGTCAAGCAAGTCCTGGCAGGACTTGGGGAAACAATAGTCAGGCATTGCGCTGGCCTTGTGAACTTGGGATATGGCCGGTTGATTATAGGTCAAAAAATCTTTTGCCGCGTCGGAATCCGGGCTGCTTTTGACTATTTGCGCCGCCCAATACAAATCCTCCTCCTGACTCGCAAGGCGCTTTAAAACCTCATGATAAACAGGAAACGCATTCCTTGCCTCATCCAACGGGTCTTTATACAAACTGAAAGCGTCATTAATAATGACTACAGGCATCTTGTCATTATTGACAGCCAGCTTGACGTTTGTATATGTCGCGGCAGCCCATAAACTTATTCCCGCCGCCAAAAACAACGGTATAAAGATTTTTAGCCCAAGCCGTTTTCTGATGACGAGCAGGACCATACAAAGGCAGGGAAAGGCGATGGCCCAGGATAAAACCGCAGGAAAAAGCCAGGCAGGCCCCAGCCCGGATTTTAGCACTCCAATGGACATTAAAATTATGGACAGCATCCATAGGAAAACCGTCAGGATATAAACGCCCATGCCTAAAATTTGAACGATTTGTTTTTTGGGATAAAGCGCGGCCGCCCCGAAAACATGAAAGACAAGCCCGCAAAAAATGAGGCTTAGCAGCCAAATTGCAGCATAAAACATATCTGACCCTCCTATTCTTTACGTATATGATCTGAAAGAATACTGCAATAGAAGCTGTAAGATCTTTGAGGAAAAGAACGGAAAGGAATTCCAGGCTTAGCCGCGAAACAAAAAAGGGCCTCGCCCTAAAGCGAAGCCCTTTTTTTCTATATTGAAACCCCGGCGGCATGGCCGCCGAAGCAAAAAGGCGGTTAGCCCTTCATTTCTTCAGGCATTTTGGCTGTTTTATTCAACCGGAGTGAACACGACGGCTGTTCCATCCCCGTCATACACACTGGATGCGATGGCGTCCGCCAAGGCGTCCGTCGCCTCATAAAACCAAATTTGAACAGTAGCGCCGGAAACGCTCCAAGCCATTTTCCGGCATTTCCCAATTATCAAAAATCTACATGTGACCAAAAACGGCTTGCCAAGTTGCGGAAGGATAGGTATTTTCGAAAAATATAATCATATTTATGAGGGGGGGGGGGGGGTGAAGCAAGCTGCTACAGGGTCTGGTATTATGTCATCCGGATTCGATTAATGCTGCAACACCAATAATAATGAAAAATAAAACAGACATTGCCACTGGAGTACAGGTGGGAAAGGCTCGTCGTGTTTACGGCCTTTTTATCTTGTTTTCTCCCTTGTATGTACTTCCACTGCTGATCTTTCTCACCCCCATGTTATGGGAAGGGCTATATAGGGAATACACTGGAATACATTATAATGCCTATTTCACACAATCACTGATTGACGGCTCCCCCATATCATGGGATGTCGCCGCAATATGGCTTCGACGCTATATCTATCGCATTATGGTTGAAAGCGTGGTCCGTTATTGGAATTCGATAGGGCCTGGGCTTCTTATGGGAGGCGTGGTGGCTTTAGGAGCCCTATTTCTACATTGGACGACTAAACAAGGTTCGTTCTCCTTCAAGGTCAGATTGCTTTTTCAAGGAATCCTGTTATCCGCTTTTTCGCTTTTTCTGATTTTAAACTCCATTTCATTGCCAAGCGTATTCTGTTTCACCCTCTTAGTATATTTGGTTTTTGGGTTTAATTTTCTTTGGGTTGGACGCCGCGAACCTTATCGGCGACAGGGTTTCCTCCGGGGAATCAGGGGGGCTGCCATAATACTCTCGGGCGGCTTGGCGCATGTATTTGCAGCCGCTCAAGTAGCGGGACTTGCTGGCGGCAGCCTTTTCCCTGGAAATCATAAAGTTTTTAAAAAGGCTATCATATCCGGCCAATTGATAACATGCCTCATAACCTTCCCCCTGCTCGGCGTTTTGTTTTCATCCGCAATTCCTACGCCTGAATGGAGCCAGGCCGTACTCATTATGAAAGATCCTGAACTGTACGACATCCAAATTGATCGGACTTCAAAGCAACTGTTGGTCAGCCAAAAAGTGGCTTTGCACAAAAAGCCCTGTCTATCATTTAATCTATCAAATCCCATGCTGGAGCCGCGCCCTTTCGTGATCCCTTCCAACGAAGTTGAAGACTTTATTCTGGACGAATCTTCCCAAAAAATATTCCACATAGATAGGGGCGGCGAGGGATTACGCCCGGCGCGCCTCATAGTCTTGGACTCATCCAGCCTTGCGGTAATAAAGGAAATCCTTCTTCCTGTAAAAATCAAAGGCACGGCCAAGCTGGCTTACTCCAAAGAAAGCGAATGCCTGTTTGCGTCCTCGGAAGATGATGGTTGGATCTACGCTATTACGGCGTCTGACGGCGCGGTTGTTAACCGAAAAGATATGAAAGCCAATCCAATAATATGTCCGGATGATGCCAACAGAATGCTATATGTGAAACCTGGGTTTTCGTCTCGCATCATGGCCTTGGATATGTATTCACTCGCAACCAAACATGAAACAGCGGCTCCTGGATCCGATATCCGCATGCTTTTATATCCGAAGCATAAAAACCTGTATGTTCCTGACCTTGCGGGTTCAAGTATTTGGGTTTACTCAATCCCCGACTTGAAACTTTTGCGTAAAATTGACTCCCAGTTTGGCGTCCGCGCTCTTGCCATAGATGAACAGGCCGATCTGCTTTTTGCTCTTAGTTATATTACCGGATATTTGGAGATTATTGATATTGAATCGGGCGAGTTGCTTGAAAAGCATTATATTGGAAAATTTTGCCGGAAAATGGTTTGGGATGATATTAATCATCGGGGATACATCACCCTTTTCAAAAAGGGCTTGGTAACGTTCACCTATCAGCGCTCCCAGCCAGGCAATGCTAATAAATCATAGCTGTTAAGCAATATGCCGGCGGTCCAATATTGGCAATTAACAGGTATGTCCAACATTTCCTCTCAACTTTCATTTCATTTTTTTCAATATTATTAGTTGAACGCCCAGGATGGCCGACAAAACTCCCAGTTGCAGAATCTGTAGAATTAGCACTGCAAAATTCATATAGCGGGATGGATTTGAAGATGTCTTTTGAAAATCCTGAATTCCGCGCTCGGATTCAGGTACTCCGGACGTGGCAGAGCCGGTAGGATGTGCATTTTTGCCTGATAGTGTGACAGTAGGCGCCGGGACGGCGGCCTTTTTACCGCGTTTAGCTCCATCCAGAGAAGAGGAGCCTTGCACGGCTTGATTTTGGCCTGATTTAGCCTTCGCCTCCTGAGAGTCCAAAGACCGGGAAATTTTGGTGTAGTCGTCAATTCGTTCTTTTTCAGCTTCGATTTCTACTGCCCCCTCTGATTCAGGGGGGATTTTGTCCGTCCTACCGTTCAGTTCGGGCACCCTTGGATCCGTCTCAGCTTTTATGTTTGAGACTGAGGAACCGAATGCGGTGCCGCTTTCATCAATATTATCCACACTAATACTTTCTTCTGCATCCACCTGTGTTTGCTCAGAAAGCCCTTCTGTTTCTTCTTGGGAGGCTCCAGTATAAATAAAATGCCCTGAGCCTGCATTCCATGTGTTCAAATCGTCTTTTAGCCCGATAAAGCGAACTCTGCTGTCTTCTTCCCCTGTAACATCAAAAGTTAGAGTCAGAAAAATGCCGGAGTCCCCTTTCGAGATACCGCTTTCATAAGGGTCTACAGCCCCTATTCGCACAGTGCCCGGTTCGTACTCATTGACTAAAAACATGGGATATCCATTGGTCGCCAGGTCCCCCCGTTGGCAACTCACAAAGGATAAAGAAGAAGTATCGTAGCTGACATCCATAATGGCGGCGTTAACATCTGTTGGAGCATTTTGAACGGACATAGTGAAAACTACTTGATCCCCGTTAGCGCCGTGTACGGTATCAATAACAATGTCCGCACTGTACGCTGCCGCTATGAAGACAAAATAGCACCAGTATAGGTGTATAAGTAACTTTTTCATTTTCATCAGGCTTTATGGTGAGGAATTATGAGAATCGTTAAAGAAAACTTACAAAATCCTCTATATGCTGGCGTTTCAAGGTCGAGTTAATTGAATACAACAAAAATTGTAATTTGTCCAACTTATGACGAGAAATGTTTGGAAGGATAGCGCAATCCAAAATAAGTGGAAAAGAAGTCTTTTATTAGGTCAAGCAGGGTATTTAAAAAAGAAAGGGCTTTGCAGTCGCGCAAAGCCCTTTCTTAAGATATGGTCGGTAAGCAACCGGCTGCATTACAGCCGGTTGAATACCAGGTATCGCTTTTGGTAAAAGATTAGCCCTTCATTTCTTCGAGCTTTTCTTGCATTTCGGGCATGATTTCCAGGATGTCGCCCACGATGCCCACGTCCGCCACCTGGAAGATGGGGGCCTTGGGATTCTTGTTGACGGCTACGATGAAAGGATTGCCCTTCAATCCGCCCAAGTGCTGGAAAGCGCCGGAGATGCCCATGGCCATGTAAACCTTGGGCTTGACCGTCTGGCCGGAGGTGCCCACCTGACGGGCGTGCTCCAACCACTTGGAGTCCACGATGGGACGGGAGCAGGATACGTCCGCGCCCATGATCTTGGCCAGGTCGAACGCCGCTTCCAGGTTGTCCTCGCTCTCGATGCCGCGGCCGATGGACAAAAGCACTTCGCTCTTGGTGATGTCCACGTCGCCCACTTCGGCAGCCACGGTTTCCAGATACTTTCGGCCTA